>CADCOZ010000051.1 GCA_902803125.1 uncultured Ruminococcus sp. | reverse complement strand
TGCGCCGTGTCAGCAAAACCGAAAAAATTATTTTCCCTATTCTTGTTACCGTTTTTGTGGCGCTTTTAGTTCCTTCTGCGGCCCCTTTAATTGGTTGTCTGATGTTAGGAAATTTGTGGAAGGAATCGGGCGTAGCGGAACGCCTTTGCAAAACGGCACAAAACGAACTGATGAACATCGTCACGATTTTCTTAGGCGTTACCGTTGGTGCGACCGCCAGCGGCACCCTGTTCCTGACACCGAAAACCCTTGGCATTATTGCTCTCGGTCTGATTGCCTTCTGTCTTGGCACCGCCTGCGGTGTACTGTTCGGCAAGATCATGTGCTGGGCCACCAAGGGAAAGATCAATCCGCTGATCGGTTCTGCCGGTGTATCGGCGGTACCGATGGCCGCCCGTATCTCCCAAAAGGTCGGTCAGGAAGAAAACCCCGCCAACTTCCTGCTCATGCACGCCATGGGTCCCAACGTAGCCGGTGTTATCGGTTCCGCTGTAGCCGCCGGTGTTCTGATTTCCGTCCTCAAGTAATAGTGTTGGAGGGCTTTGCTCTCCAACCCCCTTCCCAAATTCGCTGACTTTGACCTGCCCCAGTCGGATTTTGAACAGTTGTTTTTGTCAAGACATTGTGCGGATGTCAAAGGAAAAGTGTTGAACGGACACATATATCAATGTTATCTTGGGCGTAACCTTTTTTAGGTTACGCCTTTTTTGTTAGCTCATGCGGCACCGTTCCTTTCCACAGAACAACCAACATCAATGACTTTTGGGGAAGTCATACCCCCATTCCCCCGTTTTTTTGTGTGGAACAGAAATATTTCTGACCGTATATGCGTATGAATAGAACGGAAATAAAGAATAATGAATAGTGAACAATATTTTACAAAGGCGAGTTTGTCAGAAACCGGCAGAAATGAAATAATAAAGAATAACGAATAAAGAATAATGTTGATTTAGGTCAAGTCAGCGAATTTTGGAAGGGGGTTTGGGGGAAAACTTTTTTTCGCCAGAAAAAGGTTTCCCCCAACGGGGTTTGGGGCAGAGCCCCAACATTACAGGGTGCGGATGAAGGTACAGGCGGCGGGGAGGGTAAAGGGAGGGAAGGGAGAAGGCATTACACGCATGAACGGGCGGCCGTTGACTTCTTGGGCGGGGGCGTAAAAGGGAAGGCCGGGTTCATAAGGGGGAAGGGGTACTTCTTTGCGGATTCGTTTCATGAAAAACACCTCGGATGAAAATTTGCGGTACGTTGGGTTCGTTCCGCAAAACTTAGTATATGCGGCAGGGAAGTACTCCTATACGCTTTTTGAATAATCTTGGAGGAATTGCCATTTATCAAAACGGAGGTGGGAAGAGTTTGTGGATTTTGTCCCTGGTGCATAACCGCAGAAAACGCCGCTTTTGGGTATGGATGGCTGTTTTGATGGTCATCGGAACGGCGGGCTGTGTTTGCTGTTACCGATACCAAAAAGATTTTCGGAACTTTAGCGGTGAAACACTGTGCCTGCTGATACACAATGCATCGGAAGCACGAAGTGCCGCCGCTTTTTTTGATGCGGATATGATGTCGGCAGAAACGGAACAAACAGACGTGACCATTCCATATGTGTTTAACGAAACCTATCGCCGCTATAATGCTTTGCAGGCTTCTTTCGGTACGGATTTGGAGGACTATTGCGGCAAGGTTTGTGTGCAGTATCGGTTCTGTTTGCAGGCAGACGATGCGGAAGAAGGCCGCACCCTGACCTTGCTGGTATATGACGGCCGTCTGATTGGCGGGGATATCAGCGGCAACGCCTTTGACGGAACCATGCGGGGACTGGTATCATAGCCGAGGGAAGGAAGTCTTTTTATGAAAAAAAAGACTTCCTTTCGGGTTGACAACAAAATTGTAAAATGCTACACTTACAAAGGATATAACGATTATTATGCTGTGATGATGGCAGACAAAAAACTGTGTTAAACAACAAAAGGAGAAGAAAGTATGCTGCTGGACAGATATTTACCACGCATAGAGTTTGATTCCTATGCGGATTTTAAGGAAAACTATCGGGTGAACATTCCGGAAGATTTCAATTTCGGATTTGATATTGTCGATGAATGGGCCAGACAGGAACCTGACAAAAAAGCCCTTGCCTGGTGCAACGACCACAACGAAGAACATACCTTTACTTTCAAGGATATCAGCCTGCTGTCCAACCGAGCAGCGAATTATTTCAAAAGTCTTGGCATTCAAAAAGGCGATGTGGTCATGCTGATTCTTCGCCGCCGCTGGGAATACTGGATTTGTGCCGTGGCTCTCCATAAACTCGGTGCTATCATCGTTCCCAGCACCTTACAGCTTACCAAAAAAGATATCGTTTACCGTGGCAACGCCGCTCATGTGAAAGCAATTGTATGTATTAACGATGATTTTGTCATTGATCAGGTAGAACAGGCCATGACGGATATTCCGACTCTGCGGTCAAAAACCGTTGTCGGTTCTCCCAGAGAGGGTTGGAATTTCTTTGAACAGCAAATTGCTGTCCGTTCGGAAGTCTTTGAACGTCCCACCGGTGAAGAAAGAACCGGCTGGAATGACATCATGCTGGTTTATTTCACTTCCGGTACGGAAGGAATGCCCAAGATGATTCAGCATAATTTCGCCCACCCGCTCGGTCATATTGTGACCGCCAAATATTGGCAGAGGGTACAGGAAAATAAACTGCACATGAGCGTCAGCGATTCCGGCTGGGCTAAATTCGGCTGGGGCAAAATCTACGGTCAATGGATTTGCGGAGCGGTTATTTTCGCCTATGACATGGACAAATTTGTGCCGGCCAAACTGCTGGAGAAGATGGCAAAATATCGCCTGACCACCTTCTGCGCCCCGCCGACCATGTATCGCTTTATGCTGTTGGAGGACGTGGCTCGTTATGACCTGTCGTCTATTCAGCACTATGCGACTGCCGGTGAACCGCTGAACGCCGAAGTCAATATGAAGTGGCAGCGTTTGACCGGTCATAATATCTATCAGGGTTTCGGGCAGACAGAAGGTTCTGTTCTGTTGGCCGATTTCCAGTGGGACGACATTAAAATCGGTTCTTCCGGCAAGGCTTCACCGCTGTATGATATCCGTCTGTTGGATGCGGAAGGTCATGAGGTGAACCAAGGAGAGGAAGGCTCTATTTGCGTGATGGATGTCAAAAATCATCCGCCGGCAGGCTTATTCACGGGTTATTATCTCAACCCCGAAATGACCGAAAAAAAGCTGTTGGGGGACTATTACAACACCTGTGATATGGCTTGGCAGGACAGTGAAGGCTATTTCTGGTTTGTCGGCCGCAACGATGATGTCATCAAGTGTTCCGGCTACCGTATCGGGCCGTTTGAAGTGGAAAGTGCCTTGATCGAGCATGATGCCGTGGTAGAGTGTGCGATTACCGGTGTGCCGGATCCTGTCAGGGGACAGGTCGTGAAAGCCACCATCGTTCTGAAAAAAGGCTACCGCCCGACAGAGGAACTCAAAAAGGAATTGCAGGATCACGTCAAGCGTTCCACGGCTCCGTATAAATACCCCCGTGTGATTGAATTTGTGGACGAACTGCCCAAGACCTTCAGCGGCAAAATCAAACGTGCCCAGATACGTCATGAGGACGAAGAGGTTATTCGTGTGCGTGACAGCGAAGAAACCGAAGAATAACCCGCTGTCCCCATTTGGCCGAAAGCGGCTTTTTCCGCATACCGATTCAGGAAGATGCCTTCTGCTTTGGCAAAGGCCAACAGCACATTTATCATAAAAAGAACACCGCCGTTCTGTGACAGCAGCAGCTAAAACAGAACGGCGGTCTTGGCTCTTAGACAGAAAACCTGTTCTTTCTGCCAAAACAGCGGGCTATTCCTGTTTCACGGCTGTTTTGAGGGCAAGCAAATGCAATTTTTTGCCCGCTAAACTGCATTTTATAATTGACACATAAAAAAAATTGCTCTATAATAAAGGAGTACGGCATATTTTGAATCATAACACGCACCGTTACGGATTCCTTCGGTCGGAATCAGCCGTAAAGCAGTCAGGTTCAGATGACTGTTCGGACGGGAGCGTAGAGAAGAGTGCAGCTACTGCACCGCATGGAGGTAATAAAAATGAAAAGAGTGTACAATTTTTCGGCAGGTCCTTCCGTTCTTCCCGAAGTCGTGCTGAAAAGAGCAGCAGAGGAAATGTTTGACTATCAGGGCTGCGGTCAGTCCGTCATGGAAATGTCCCACCGCTCCAAGGTTTTCGAAGGCATTATTAAAGGTGCCGAAAGCCTTCTGCGTGAGATTATGAACATTCCCGACAACTACAAGGTACTGTTCTTACAGGGCGGTGCTTCCACCCAGTTTGCCGCTATTCCCCTTAACTTCGGCAACAAGAACCGCAAGGCTGACTATGTGCTGACCGGTCAGTGGGCTACCAAAGCGTATAAAGAAGCCGCCAGATATCTCGATGCCAAGGCCGTTGCTTCTTCTAAAGACAAGACTTTCTCCTATATTCCGAAGCTGGATCCCGATACCTTTACCAAGGATGCAGACTATTTCTATATCTGCATGAACAACACCATCTATGGTACCGTTTATCATGAACTGCCCCAGACAGGCGATGTGCCGCTGGTAGCCGATGTATCTTCCTGCTTCCTGTCCACCCCGCTGGATGTTTCCAAGTTCGGCGTGATCTATGCCGGTGCGCAGAAGAATATGGCTCCGGCCGGTTTGGTCGTTGCGATTATCCGTGAAGACCTCATTGGCAACGCAATGGATTTCTGCCCGACCATGCTCAACTATCAGATTCATGCGGACAAC
>CADCOZ010000050.1 GCA_902803125.1 uncultured Ruminococcus sp. | reverse complement strand
TTGTTGATTTCAACATAGGGCTTGTCGGTAAAATCCGGCACCGTGTTGACGTTATAGGCTCCTTCAACGGTAGAAACAACAGAAGATGATTGGATCACCTGCGGAAGTTCCCCACAGGAGGATAACCCAAAAAGCAACAGGATGGACAGCAGGGATACGAGTAATTTTTTTGTCAGCTTCATTTTGTATATTCCTCTCTGGTAATGTTTTCGTGTGAACTGCCTTGAAATTCCGTGGTATTTTGCAGGGTGAACGCAGACAAGTCCACATCAAAGGTAGTGGAAGCCGGATACCGTCTGTTCCAGCGATAGAGAATCAATCCCTTCACACGGTCGGCATACGGCACAAGGTCATTTGTTTCCACAAAACAGATGTCGTCCTCTCCTGCCTGCTCTAAAAAGTCTTCACTTACTTCAATGCGGTCGGCGTATTCCGTAAATAAGGCGGCGGAATAGGCGTTCATGCGAATTTTCTTTTCGCCGCACAGGGTCACAAAATTGTCAATCAGAACACGGTCACGGCTCTGGCGGCGATGGTTAAAGGTCATGCCGCTGTTGTCATCAATACAGACTGCTGCAATCATCAAATTCCTCCTTTTGTTTGGTATGCTTGTATTATAATCCATACGGCAAAAATATTCAAGTGATTTTGCACAAAATAAACGGTTTTTTAATAGACTTCCTCGGAAACGGGAGAAGTGCCGTATTGCACAGGATATTTTGTGCCGGGCGAAGCGTCTTGACCGCAGCACTACTTTGTGTAATGCAAGGGAGAGATACAAAGCCCCGTGCAAAAGAGATAAACAAGACGGTGCTTCGGAAGTTTCCGAGGAAGTCAAATGATTTGCTATTTTTCTCCCATGAATTTTGTCTTGATTTAGTCAATAAAATATGATATGATACTGTTTGTGTTAAGGCAACGCCGCACAAAGCGGACTTAAAAATGAGGGATCAGGTAAATGGAAACAAGAACAATGGACGGCATCTTATTTGCCAATATGATACGAGGCGGAGCCGCTTCGCTTTCAGCCAACAGACAATTGGTCAATGACTTGAACGTATTCCCTATTCCGGACGGCGATACCGGTGATAATATGTTCATGACCATAGATTCCGGTGTTTCGGCACTGGAAGAAAAAAACAATGCTTCTTTAGGCCATACAGCTTCCACCGCCGCCAAGGGAATGCTGCTCGGAGCCAGAGGCAATTCCGGCGTAATTTTGTCCAGAATCTTTGCCGGCATTTCACAGGGATTGGAAGGGGTCGATTCCGCAGACGTGGTACTGTTGGACAAAGCCTTTGAAAGCGGCATCAGCGAAGCCTATCGTGCGGTTTCTGTGCCGGTAGAGGGTACAATCCTAACGGTTTATAAAGATGCGGTGCATTATGCCGGATCTCAAATCAAGACGGATACCACTCTGGAAAGCTACTTCGACAATTTTCTGGAAGAACTGCGGCGTTCTTTGCAGAGAACCCCGGAACTGCTGGATGTACTGCGGGAGGCCGGCGTTGTTGACAGCGGCGGGGCCGGCTTTATCTATATTGCCGAAGGAATGCTGTTGGCACTGAAGGGACAAATGCTTACGCAGGAAAAGACACAAAAGCCTGCTAAAGCAGTAGATTATTCACTCTTTGACGAAAACAGCGTTTTAACCTACGGTTACTGCACAGAGTTTTTACTGCGTCTGCAAAAGGCCAAAGGTGACCCCGAACAGTTTGATTTAGAAGCCTTTAAGGACTATCTGAACCTTGTGGGGGATTCCGTGGTGGCGTTTCAGGAAGGAACCATTGTCAAGGTTCACGTTCACACCATGAAACCCGGTGAAGTGTTGAGCTACTGTCAGCAGTACGGCGAATTTCTGACCACTAAAATCGAGAACATGACCTTACAGCACAATGAACACACCCTGCATCAGCAAATGGAAACACCCCGTCTGCCGCATAAAACCTACGGTTTCGTCAGTGTGGCGGCCGGACAGGGCATTAAAGAAGTTTTTGTTTCACTGGGCTGTGATGTGGTGGTAGACGGCGGACAAAGCATGAATCCTTCCACAGAGGATTTTCTCTCTGCCTTCCGCAAAATCAACGCCGATCATATTCTGGTCTATCCCAACAACAGCAATATTATTTTGACGGCACAGCAGGCCGCTTCCCTGTATCAGGAGGCCAAGGTTGATATCATTCCTACCAAAACCATCGGTGAAGGCTATGCCGCCATTTCTCAGCTGGATACCGAAAAGAAAGATATTCCCACCATTTTAGCGGAACAGCAGGAGATTATCAGCGGCGTTGTGACCGGCATTGTGTCGCAGTCTGTGCGGGATACCGAACAAAACGGTCTGACGATCTGCAAAGATGACTACATCGGCTTTGTCGGTGATACGATTTATCAAACAGCCGCCGACAAAAACGCCGCCCTGCTCGCTTTAGCGGCCGATTTGCATTTGGAACGCTACGATATTGCACTGATCATCTGCGGAGCTTCTGTAACGGCAGAGGAATCCGAAGCAGTCTATCAAGCCTTCCAACAGCGTTATCCCCAAACAGAAACGTATATGATAGACGGTCAGCAGCCGATTTATGATTATATTCTGACCTTAGAATAAAAAGGAGAATGCACCATGCTTATATTATTTACCGATACCGATACCGACATCACCCCTGCCAAAGCCAAAGAATTTGGCTATCATCTGATCAGTATGCCCTACAGCATTGACGGCAAAACCACCTATCCTTACGAGGATTTTGAAACCTTTGACGCTCACGCCTTCTATAATCAGCTCCGCGGCGGGGTTTTGCCGAAAACCAGTGCCATCAGTGCCGAACGCTACCGTCATTATTTTGAACCGCATTTCAAAAACGGCGATGATATTCTCTATGTACATTTTTCTGCCGCCATGACAGCGACCTTTGATGCGATGGATATCGCCGTTAAGGAACTGCTCCAAGAATACCCCGAACGGCATTTCTACACCATCGACACCAAAGCCATTACGATTCTCAGCCTGATTATCGTGGAGGAAATCGGAGATCTCTATAAAGCCGGCAAAACCATTGAGGAGATCCAAGCATGGGCAGCAACAGAAATCGACAAATTTGCGGTTTATTTCTTTGCTGATGATTTACGCTTTTTTAAAGCCAGCGGCCGTGTCAGCGGTTTAGCCGGCACAATGGGAACGCTGCTCGGTATTCGTCCGATTATTCACATGAGCAGTGAAGGCAAAATGGTCAATATCGGCAAAGAAAAAGGACGCAATAAAGCATTGGCCAGACTCATTCAATATGCCGAGGAATTGGGCGAAGACATTGACAAGCACAGAATCATTGTCGGTCATTCCGATGCCCCGGAGCTGGCCAACGAAGCGATTCGTTTATTAAAGGAAAAGTTCGGCGAGCATCTGCGGATTGAATTGGTAGATGTCAACCCGACCGCCGGCAGTCACTGCGGCCCTTCCACCGTTGGCATTTGCTTCCACGCCAAACACCGCTAAGATCCTCCACCACTCCACGGAATGTTGGAGGGCATCGCCCTCCAAACCTTCCACCAAGGACTCTGCCCTTGGAATCCCTAAAGGGACTAACTTCGTGTCGCCCGCAAGCCTTTGAAAAGCTTGCGAAAAACTTTTGTGTTGATGATATAGGAGGTTTTTTCCTGCAGCGGGATATCAAACAGACTTCACACGCATACAGCTGTTTTACAGGGGACTTTTCAAAGGCTTTCGGTACACAAGGGGACAAGCCCTTGCCGGAAAGCTACGAAAGAAAAGCCCCCTCTTTTTTAGGCAGATGTCCGCAGAATTTGGAGCCGCTGAATCAGACGGTCAGCCGTATAAAGATCGTGACCGTCACTGCACCGGATGGGTACAAGGTTTTCCAGTTCTTTAATGCCGCCAAGCGTATAGAGTCCCGAAAGAAAATAAACGTCGTCCATCGGCGGCGGCTTCAGACGCTGATAAGGATACGGCAGCCCTACCCGATAATCATACAAAACGGTTCCCTTGATTGGTACCAGCGGCGGAGACGGCGTGAACACAAGGGTATCGAACGAAAGCGGCAGAGGAACATCAATTGGTTCTGTGGTGATAACGATATCATTGTCCGTCAAGGCATCCTGAAAGTGACTGACGGTAATCGGTACCCCGTAGAATGTTGTCCAATGTTCCGCTTGGGTTTCATAGTATTTTGGCATATCCGTTACAATGGATAAACGGGAGGTATACCGCAGCATGGTTTCTGCCATCTCCGGATAAACCGCCATACGGTCAATATAGGCCATTGACAGCTGCGGCGGCGGAATAGAAGCCTTTTCCAACAGGTCACTGACAAAATTGCGTATCAGCCGCAGTGTATAGTCATAGCTTTCAAAACGCCGAAAAAGAGTCCCCTCCAACAGCAAGCCTTTTTCGCACAGAATGGTATTCTGACAGCTCGTCAGATACGGATACAGCTTTTTCCAATGAATTTGACCCTGATAATCGCTGTATTTGATTTGAAGCACCATCGTTTTGTGGTGTTTCCGCAGACTGGCTGTAATGTCACACGGACGGCACCACGCTTTGAGTTTTCCAAACCATCGGTTGGACTGCCGGTTTTCTACCCACAAAGCCGCTATCATATTCCTGCCACCGCTTTCTCCGAATGGATTTTTTCTTACTGACTATATGTTATTATGTATATGCGGTTTCGGCATTTTTTAGAACCTGTCACCGGTGCCTGTTGACCTATTCCTTTTGTGCTGACATCACATTCTCCTCTTCACCGGTGCGGCACAACAGCAGTACTCCTTACCGTGCAGGAGCCGTCATTCTATACGCAATAAAGCCCCCTTTGGCCGTTCTGCTGTACAGAATCGTCAAAGGGGGCATTTTCGCACGGAAATCCATTTTCCGATTATCAGGTCAAATCAGCGAATTTGGGAAGGGGGGTTGGGGAAAACATTAAGTTCTGCAGGGTCACCCACTCGCCAGAAAAAGGTTTCCCACAAGTGGCTGACGGAACAATCAGCGTTCTTCCGTTGACGCACCGGTTTGGTCAGTCGTATGGCTCACCACGTCACCGGCATTGTCGGCAATATGGGAAACCGTGTCGCCAACATTACTGGTAATGTTCGATACAATGTTGCCGGCGTTGCTGGTGATATTCGACACCGTATCACCGACTTTGTCGGCGGCATTGTCAACAGCATCGCCAACCTTACTGGCGGCATCCCCCACCGTAGGATTGTCGTCGGTGACAACATCATCGGCATCACCAATCAGACCGTTATGGTCGGTAACAACACCGTTATTCGCCGGTACACCAATAGACTCCTGATTATGCGTCACACTCGGCATTTCAGAAGCGTTTGGTTCGGCCGTGGTGTTTTCCGGTCGGGTATCCTCGTTAGATTTACACGCTGTCAGGCTGAAACATACCGCTAACACCGTGCAGAAAGTAAGAATCCATTTTTTCATGATAAAATGACTCCTCTCAAGGGGTTTCGCAATTGTACAAAACAGGAAACAGATTTGTACCTCATTAGTGTACGCCGCTTCTATGCCATTATACAGATAATTTTTTCCAAAAAAGCCGCCCGCTGTTTTAGAACAGCAGACGGCTGATGGTTATTGAAACAAATGCTTACAGGAAATGGGCTCTCAGTTCATCGCCGGACTGTGTGCAGAGATAAGCCGGCGGCACATCCAAAACGGTTTTGCAGCCACGCTGACCTTCATCAAACATTCTCTTTACCGCTCTGGCATAAGCCACCAATACACTGGTGGTAAATTCAGGATTGGAATCTAAAGTCAGGCGATACTCGATAATATGCGAATTTTCCAGATTCACACCGGTTTTGCCGGAACGGAACACAAAGCCGCCGTGAGCCATACCGCTGTGATTGGCTTGAAACTCTTCTTCGTTAATGAAATGCACAATGGTGTTGTAATCCACAAAGTAGTTCGGCATTTCTTTGATTTGCTGTTCCACCTCGGCGGCATCGGCTCCTTCTTCCAACACCACAAAACATTCTCTTAAGTGTTTCTCTCTTGTGGTCAGTTCGGGGTCTTCACCGTTACGGACGGCTTCCAGTGCCTTTTCTACCGGAATGGTATACTGTTTAGCGTTCTTAACACCGGGAATTCTTCTGACAGCATCAGAATGTCCCTGACTAACGCCCTTGCCCCAGAAGGTATAGTCCTTGCCGTTGGGCAGGATAGCGTTGGCATAGACTCTGTTGAGTGAAAACAGACCGGGATCCCAACCGACAGAAATCATCGCCACATGGCCGCCTGCTTTCGCCGCCTGATCTACATTGGCAAAATGTTCGGGGATTCTTGCGTGGGTGTCAAAGCTGTCAATCACGTTGAACAAAGCCGCACATTGGGGTGTCTGTACCGGCAGATCCGTTGCACTGCCGCCGCACAGAATCAGCACATCGATCTTATCGGCCCAGTCCGCCATTTCTTCTGCCTTGACAACCGGAACACCTTCTGTCAAAATCTTTACCGCAGACGGGTCACGTCTGGTAAAAACAACCGCCAGTTCCATATCCTCTGCGGCCGCAACAGCAATTTCTGTGCCTCTGCCCAAATTGCCATACCCTAAAATACCAATTCTTGTTTTCATATTCCTTTACTCCTTTTTCAAAAAGTATAGTAATAGTATAAAAACAAATGGCCGCTCTGTCAAGATTATTTTTCAAAAAAAACACCGTCATCAAAAAACCTTTGACATCATTGACCGGATATGTTATAGTGCTAAACAGATTCAAAGAAAACGCTGATGCGGCGTTTTCCTGACAGAAAGGAACCGTTCGATGAACAACACAAACCAAAACCATCCGATAAAGAACAAGCGTATGCTGGGCAATTTTCTGCTTTTGCTGACGGCCATGATTTGGGGAACCGCTTTTGTTTTTCAGCGTGTCGGCATGGAAAGTATAGAACCCGTCACGTTTACG
>CADCOZ010000049.1 GCA_902803125.1 uncultured Ruminococcus sp. | reverse complement strand
CCAACGGGTTCCAAGGGCAGAGCCCTTGGTGGGGTCCAGGGGCAAAGCCCCTGGTGGGAGGTTTGGAGGGCAAAGCCCTCCAACATCAGCTGCCGGCACTTTCGTAGGCTTTGAGGCCTTTGTTCCAGACGAGGATACCGGCTGTCATGAGGACAAGAGAAGCTAAAACGGGCATTCCTAAATTAAAAAGGGGATTTTCGCCTTTGAGAATAAAAAGGGCCGGAAAATAAGAAGTCAAGGCAAACGGAATAATATAAGTAATGATATTCTGCACCCAACGGCTGTAAATGGTAGCCGGATATTTGGCAAAATCATTGAACATATAAAACATATAAATAACATTTCCGCTTCGCTTTGTCCAAAAAGCTATGGCCGCCGTGATGGTCTTGATACCGGTAAAAATCAGGGTGATAAACGGAATAATCAATATCATACCAATAATCCTGAAGGCATCCCACTCCACCTGAAGACCGGCCACAGAACTGCACACCAGCACAATGCCCATGATCAGTTCGCCTAACGCATCAATTTGGATTTTCTCCACCAGCACATGAAACAGCGTGTTGACAGGCCGTGTCAGGTACTTGTCGAAATCGCCCTTGCGGACAATGAAATATCCGATAGACCAAAGATTGTCAAAGAAAAAGTGGTCAATCCCTTTGGGAATCAGCGACAACCCATAGATAAATATAATTTCGCTGATACTCCATCCCTCTAAATCCGGAATTTGACTGAAGATGATCCACAAAAACAGCAAATTCGACAGCTGAATCAGCAAAAAGCCAATAATGCCTACCACAAAATCCCCTTTGTATTCCATCATCCGCTTCAATTCCTGCACCAGAAAGATACGGTGTATCCGAAACATTCTTCTGATTGTTTTCATATTCATCAGCCTCCTTGCACCGTAAGCCGCTTGACCGATACTTTCCAGAGGAGTTTGGACAGTCCGCAGAAGAACAATACCCAGAATACCTGCAAACCCATGAAATATACAATTTCTGCCCCTGCATACTGCCCCATGTAAATCATGACAGGGGTATAATTCAGCGAGGCAAACGGCAGAAACAGAAACACTCTTTCCAACCACTCCGGCAGAAACGAAAGCGGAATAACCGCTCCTGAAAAAAAGCCGACCAGTACATTTTTCATCATATTCGCTCCCCAAAGGTACTTAATGACGAAAGCGGCAAACCCGAAACAAATATTAAAATAAAAATTGATCAAATACGCCAGCACACAGCTGACGATATACAGCAAAAGACTTCCCACGCTGAACTGAAACGTACCGTCCAATACCGTGCGGATAATTTCAACTGCGATGATCATCGGCCCGGACAAAGCGATGGTCGTTGGCAGTTTGCCGCCCAGTTCGTGGAACAAAAACGTAGCATTGTAACTCACCGGCTTGAGCATTCTCATGATAATCGAGCCGTCACGGATTTCTTCTCCCACCGTAAATGAAACATCACTGTCAATCAGTGTCCTTGTCAGGAATATCATGACCAGATAGACAATCATCTGCGACATGGTGAAGCCGTTCATCACGCCACCGCCCCCCGAATGGTAAACAGCCGACCAGATGAAATACATCACCACACAGGAAAGGGCTTCCCCAAGCATGAAGAATATCCAGTTCACACGATAGCTTGCCACTTCCTGAAGGCCGGCGTTCACAAACGGCCAGTAAATTCTTAACCTTTTTTTCATTCTTCCACCCCCTGTTCATAGAGTCGGCGGATAATCTCCTCTATATCGGCATCTTTCACGCTGATATCACTGACACTGATCTTTCCCAATGTATAGGACAGCATTTCCGAAACGGGTACGGCGGCACTATTGAACCGCACCTTCACGGATTTGCCTTCTGCCTCCACCGAAAAATTATCCTCACTCAAGCCGAAATGTTCGGCATAGTTCAGCACAGCGGCGGCCTTCGGTGAATCTGCTTCAAAAGACATTTCCCGAATCTGTCCGTACTGCTGTTTCAGGGAAGCAATCGTGCCGTCAAACACCTTCACGCCCTTATCAATCATCACAATCCGCTTCGACAGCTGTTCAATATCCGCTAAATCATGGGTGGTGAGAATAACAGTGGTTTGTTCCTGACGGTTGATGTGTTCAATCGCCCGACGGATATTTTCCTTCACCACCACATCCAGTCCGATGGTCGGCTCATCTAAAAAGAGTACCTTCGGGCTGTGCAGCAGCGAGGCGGCTATATCGGCTCTCATACGCTGACCGAGCGAAAGCGTCCGCACCGGACTGGTAATAAACCGATCCAGCTCCAGCACCTCTGTCAAAAAGTCCATTCGCTTTTTATAGCTGTCCTCCGGCACTTCATAGATTTCTTTCAGGACACTGTACGTTTCCCGCAGCGGCAAGTCCCACCACAGCTGTGTTCTCTGTCCGAACACAACGCCTATCTCCTTGACATAGCTTCTTCTGTTCTGTGTCGGGTTTTTGCCGTTGATGGTACAGCTTCCCGCCGTTGGGGTCAAAATGCCCGTCAGCATCTTAATAACGGTGCTTTTGCCGGCTCCATTGGGTCCGATAAAACCGAGAATTTCTCCCTGCCCTACCTCAAAGCTGATATCCTGCACCGCTATTACCTTTTCGGTTTTTGGTCTGAACAGCGATTTTATACTGCCTTTCAGCCCCGGTTCCTTCACCGTTTTTTTGAATTCCTTCCTGAGTTTGTCAACCGTAATCATTTTTAATTCAGTATTCATCTTCTTCTTTTCTTCCTCTCTTTTCTTTTTCTTCTTCACTTGGCCGTGTCACGCAAAGGCACGGCTTCAAGCGGTTATCCGTGCAGAATCCCCACACCATAAGTCCTTGACGGCTCATTGACAGATGGACAGGTATTTCCATCTATTTCCATCTGCAAATGGGTACAAAAAGGCCGCAGAAAACAACCCTGCGGGGATTTCTGCGGCCAAAAAAGCATAAAAAATACACACCCTTTCTGAGTGTGCTTACAGCAGTCAAAAATCACGAAAGGTTCCTTTAAGCGGCACCGCCCCATACAGACCCAACAATGAGATTTCTGTGAGGGTGCCAATATTCAATTAGCCGAAAACCGCCTTGCGGTGCATCTTTATTTTCATCATCTAATTCATGCTCCTTTCCGTTTATTGTCCGCTGATACAAAGAACAGTGTATGGACAGTATAACACCGTGTTTGGGTTTTGTCAACTATTTTTTCTCATCTCACAAAATATCTTGGAGGCCGCCGGTTATCGAAGGGAAATGTTATCTATTTGAATGCCCGACTTGTGCAGGCCAAAATTAGCGAATTTCGGGAGGAATACGGAAATCAATTTTCCAAATTTCGGTTTATTGTTTTGAGTCAAACGGCTTTTCAGACAGCTTTTCGGCAGGCAAAACTCAGCGGTTTTAGGAAAGGGGGTGCGGGGGAAAACCCTTTTTCCGCCAGAAAAGGGTTTTCCCCCGGTGGCTGACGGAACAAAAATGATTTCCGTGCGGGAGAGGTTTCTCCATTGACAGACTCTGTCCGGAATGCTATGATACAAAGTGAACGATGCCCTTCATTGGCTGTCCACACAACGGGCGGCGGCCAACTTAACAGTCAAGCAAAAAACACCCGGCACCGTTGATGATTCTTTTGTGAAAAGTTTTACATAATTCGACCTTTTGAGGTCGAATTTTGCCGATTTGGGCGGGATAGGTGAAAGAGCTTTTTTTCAAACATCAAAAAAGGAAGTGATCTCATGGCCAGACCCGCCAAAAAAGGATTGGATTACTTTCCTTTGGATGTGGATTTTTGGAGCGATTACAAAATCATGGATCTGCTCGATGAGTACGGTCCGATGGGGTTGTGCATCTACGAAGCGATGCTTTGTCAGGTGTATAAAAACGGTTATTATCTGGAAATTCCTTTAGACAAGCTGGCTTCTCAGATTATCCGGCTAATCGGGAATCGGTGGATAAAGAAAAAAGACCTTGTGTTACAAGTGATGCAGTTTTGTGCGGAAATAGGGCTGTTCGACCAAGCCCTCCTGCGGCAGTCTGTCATCACCTCTGTTGGTATCCAGCAACGCTACTCCGAAGTGACTGCGAGAAACAAGGTCAATAAAACCAAGTATTGGCTGCTTGACCCGTGTGATGTGCAGGCGGCTGTACAGGACACACCCTCCGACCGTATTTCTGCTGCAAAACCCCCCGTTTCTGTTACAGAAACTCCCGTTTCTGCTTCAGAAATGCCACAAAGGAAAGAAAATGAAAGGAAAGAAAATGAAAGAAAAGAAAACAAAAAGAAAGAAACGGAAAGTGTGTTCCACATCGAAATCCCCTGCCGAAACGGGGGATTTGGTGTTGACGAAACTTTTTACACCGAACTCACACACACCTACCCGGACATGGATGTAATGGAATCTTTGAAACATCTGGTGACCTATCTGCAATCGAATCCGGAGAAACAGCGGTTTCTGAATGCCGCTGCCGGTATGGTGAAGTGGTGGGTGCAGGGCGACAACGACCACAAAAAATATCGCAGGCCAAAAGGCTTTCAGCCGGCCTACGATATTGCCGAGTACGAAAGCACCAGTGTGCTGGATGAGGAAGACCCATGGGGCGACTGTGATTGGCTGTTTGAGGAACTCGCCGAAGGAAACGAAACGGAACCGGAAAACGACAGCGGATAAGGGGAGGTATACGATAATAAACTGGACAAAGAATCTGATTGCATGGGAAAAAGACGGCCATACCGGCGACTGTCCGTTTTGCGGAAGTAAAAAAGTACGGGTCGAAGTGATTCGCACCGCAAGATATTCCGTTTTATTTCAGTGTATGGATTGCGGGAAATCCGATTGTTTCTGCGGAACCCGTCCGCAGGACACCGGCGAACCCCGCCGCTGACAAAATCATGATGACCCGAATCTGTACGAAGGCGGTGAATATGATGATGACATTCATGAAACTGCTGTCCGTAAAGGACGGCTTTGTGACCTATGAATACAGCAGAAGATTGTCGGCCTGCTTTTTGAAAGCCTCCACTCTCTCCCACACGTCCCTGCTCTCATCAAACAGGTTCCGGAACATCGCCCGCACCTCTTCGGGGGCGGCTTCTGCCAATTTGACAATCATTCCTCTCGGAAAGTTATTTTGAGATACCAGCAGGGACTGCGTCTTAGCCAAGGAACGCTTCAGCATTTCTGCAAAATCCAAAGCGTTCACATCCCAGTTATCCTGAAACCACTTGACGGCCTCCCACTTAAACTGTTCTTGAGGCCATCGCTCGGTCATATTGCTCTGCTGATATGTCATGAGATATTCTTTCAGCCGTTCCGCACGAAACATTCTGCTCCTCCTCTCTTTGCTCTAAGGCGATGCAGCCTCAGTCAGCGGGAGAGTGTTCCACAAACCATTGGACAATCTCGTTCACCACCCGTTCACTTTCGGGAAACTCCGGACGCAAAACCGGAAACGCATGAATCAATTTGGGGTCACTGCCCATATGACGGAGTTTATGTTCAATGCCCTTGTTGCCAAGCTCTCCGGCAAAATCGAGCGTGTATCTTTCCAGCATATCTGCCTTGCTGGTAATCAGATAGCACGGGGGAATATTATAGATGATTTCCGGATGCTCCGGATTGGTATATTCCGCCATATTCTTGCTTTTTTCGTCTTTGCCATAGAAGGATTCGGAAAGGAACAGGCCAATCGCATCATCTCTTGTGGTGTAGTACATACCGCTGATCAGTCCCAAAGCCCGAATATGCATCTTTGTCGGGGCATAGCCAATGGCGTCCTGCAATACTTTGGACTTTTTCATCGCTGTGACATACGTTGTAAGATAGGCTCCCGCACTTTCGGCCACCATGAAAATTCTTCTGTAATCCACATCGAAATTCGGAAGCATTAGGCCTACCGCATCCATGCCTGCACAGACATCATCAAACTGTTCATAAACGTGGACAGCCGGCACGAGCCGATATTCCAGCGAGAAAACAATATACCCCTTTTTGGCCAACAGTCGACAAAAACCGGTGGAAGCATCTTTACTGCCGTCTACCAGTCCGCCCCCGTGAACATTGATGATCACCGGATAGTCGGTTCCTCTGGCTCCTTCCGGCTCAAATGCATCCATCACCAAACTTTTTCCTGCACGATTCGTGTAAGGAATATTTCTGTGTTCTATCAGTCCGTCCGAAGGGATTTCGTGAATCTCATCCAACTTTAACTCCTTTCTCAGCTTTCTCTTGGTAATCTCAATAATGATTCTTTCCCGTAATGTCAATGTGAACCGCTCCTATCTGCATTTGTTTATCGGTTAAATTATATATCATTCCCCTCTTTAAGTCAAGAATCCCCCTGTGTTCCCTACGGAAAGCCTTTTTTCTCCGGTCAGGCACTTGGGGGAAACCCTTTTTTCAAGTGAAAAAAAGGGTTTCCCCCAAACCCCCTTCCTAAAAAAGCTGTGTTTTGGCTCCTCACACATTATTCATTATTCGTTATTCATTATTCATTTTTTCTCCTCTCCCGAAATTTGCTGACTTTGTCCCGCCAAAATGCTTTCTTACTCAAAAAAACAGCACAAGAACCGATAAGGCTCTTGTGCCGTCATGATTTTTTACGACTGTGTAGGATGCCGCTGTCAGAAAGGAGAGATTCGCAAAAGATGTCAGGCCGCCAGTCTTTGACGGAGATACAACAGGAGTTTCTTTTCACGGCGGGATATCTGTACTTGTGATGTACCGAGCAGAGCGGCTGTTTTGGCCTGTGTCAAGCCTTCATAGTACCGCAGCATTAACAGGCGGCGGTCAGACTCCGGCAAACGCTCCAATTCTGTCTGTAGAGCCAGATGTTCCAGCAGGCGATCCTCCGGCGGCGGCACGGGAATATCTGTCTGAAACGCTCCGTCCTCTTCGCACGAAGTCAGAGAAATCGGCTGTTGGGCGGCGTTCAGGGCTTCTGCCATTTGTTCCGGCGGCAAAGAAAACTGCTCTGCCAATTCGGAAACAGTCGGTTCCCGTCCGTGTTCTGCCTGATAGCTTTGTACGGCTCTGCTGACCTTCATCGACAACTCTTTCAGGCTTCGTGCTATTTTGACCGTGCCGCCGTCACGGAACAAACGGCGGATTTCTCCCAGTATCACCGGCACCGCATAGGTGGAGAACCGACACCCACGGGTACTGTCGAAGTGCTGAACGGCCTTGATTAAACCGATACAGCCCGCCTGAAACAGGTCGTCATACTCTATGCCCCGATGACGGAACCGAGCCGCACAGGTATGCACCAAACCGAAATGATCTTCTGCCCGTATGTCGGATTCAGCCATGACTCAGCCTCCGTGAAAAGGTCTTTCGCAGGGTGACAGTGGTGCCTTTCAGGGGCTTCGAACGGACATGAACACTATCGGCAAAACTCTGCATTACCGCAAAACCCAATCCCGCCCGTTCTTCAGCCGGTGCCGTGGTATACAGCGGCTCCATCGCCTGACGGATATCTTCAATGCCCACACCGCTGTCATGAATGCGGACAATTACCGTGTTGTCGGCCGTCAGCTTCACGTTGATGCGAATGATGCCGATGGTATTGCGATAGGCGTGTACCACACAGTTGGTCACCGCTTCGGAAACAGCCGTTCGCAGTTCGTTCAGCTCGCCGACAGTGGGATCCATCTGTGCCACAAACGCCCCCACGGCTGACCGTGCAAAGCCTTCATTACACGAACGGCTTTCAAAACTCAGATTCATTTCATTACGAATGGTCATAGGGTAACTCCCGCCTTTCTATGATTTGCAGAGCATCCAAACCGGACAGCGTCATCATCTTTCGCAGGGATTCCGGTACATTCACCACCCGCAGTGTGCCGCCGCAAAGGGACATCATGCGGTAGCGTCCCATAATCAGACCAATGCCGGAACTGTCCATGAAACTGACGTGTGAAAAGTCCAGTTTTACCTGTCGGGGATGGTTCTGCTGAATGAAGGTATCCGTCATTTCACGGATATTTTTGGCGGCGTGATGGTCTATCTCGCCATAAAGCTGTACCTTCAGGGTATCCTCCTCCATGCTGATGTTCGGGTTCATGCCGTTGGCCTCCTTACCGTTGGATTCCCTTCCAGTATACCACACCCGCACGGCAGCTTCTGTCGAAGAAAGAAGGAACAAACCGTTGGAAGTTTTTGGGCGGCGTTTGGCGGGTCAAAGAGAAAAAGTGAATAATGAATAGTGAATCGTGTTTAGGTGTCCGATAAAGCAAAAATCAGCGAATTTCGGGAAGGGGTTTGGGGAAACCCCTTTTTTCGCCAGAAAAGGGGTTTCCCCAAGTGGCTGACGGAACAAAATGGATTTCCGTGTCCAACATTCCGGGCGGCTTGAATTTCGGAGAGAAGTATGGTATGATAGAGGGCATGATATGATGAAGTGGGATGGTGAAGCGTATGGCGATGGTAACGGTAAATCAGCTGTGTATGGAGTTCGGGGAACAGCGGCTGTTTGACCAGATGACGTTTGAAGTGCAAAGCGGCGACAGAATCGGTTTGATTGGCGTGAACGGGTGCGGCAAGTCAACCCTCTTTCATTTGCTGACAGGTACCCTTGAACCGACCAAGGGCAGTATTATCCTGCATAAAAATACCCGTATCGGCTATATGGAACAGCACGTTTGCCGCCATCTGTCCGTGTCGGCTTATGATGAGGTGCTGACCGTCTTTCAGGATCTGATGGACGCAGAACAGGAATTGGAACAAATTAACCTCGCTATCGCCGCTAAAAAAGATAACTGGGAACAGCTGATTGAACGGCAGGCGGCTTTGCATGAACTGTTTACCCGCCGTGACGGGCTGACGTATCGGGCCAGAGCCAGATCCGCTTTGCTGGGATTGGGCTTCGATGACAGACAAATGAACCTGCCGATCCGCTCCCTCAGCGGCGGCCAGAGAGCTAAACTGCAATTGGCCAAACTCCTGCTCAGTGAGGCCAATCTCCTGCTGCTCGATGAACCGACCAACCACTTGGATACGCAGGCCGTGGAATGGCTCGAAGATTACTTGATGAACTGTCGGTGCAGTTTTATCGTGATTTCTCATGACCGCTACTTTTTGGATAAGGTCACCAACCGTACCTTTGAACTGGAAAACCGTAAAATGACACCGTACAAAGGCAATTATTCCGCTTATCTGCCGCAGCGGGATGAACGCCGCTTGTCCGCTCAGCGGGTGTATGACAATACCATGAAGGAAATCGACCGGCTGGAAGGGATTATTGAACAGCAAAGACGCTGGAACCGTGAAAAGAATATCCGCACCGCCGAAAGTAAACAGAAAATCGTTGACCGCCTGACAGAAGGTTTGGAACGTCCCGAACGCCGGCCCGAAACCATGACGTTTCACTTGTCCGTTCAACAGCAAAGCGGCGATGATGTGCTGGAGGTCAGCGGACTGGGACTGTCTTTTGGTACGCACAGGCTGTTTGCAAACGTCAATATGGAAATCCACAGGGGCGAAAAAATATTTTTACTGGGTCCCAACGGATGCGGCAAAACTTCCCTCATCAAAACCCTGTTGGGCGAATATCAGGCGGACAGCGGCCGTATTCGCTATGGCGTGGGCGTGAAAAAAGGCTATTACGACCAGATTCAAAGCGGTATGGACAGTCCCAAAACGGTCTTTGAAGAAATGGCCGACCGCTTTCCGTCCATGACAAATACGGAAATCCGCAGTACGCTGGCGCGCTTATTATTCAAGAATGACGATGTTTTCAAGCCGCTGTCCACCCTCAGCGGCGGCGAACGAGCCAAGGTTTTGCTGACCGAGCTGATGCTTTCCAAAGCCAATTTCCTGCTGTTGGACGAACCTACCAACCATTTGGATATCTATTCGTGTGAAGCCCTTCAGAATGCGCTGGCCGAGTATGAAGGCACCTTGTTGGTGGTGTCGCATGACCGTTTCTTGATCAACAGCTTGGCAGATAAGATTTTCTATCTGACCGCCAACGGCCTTCAGGTTTTTGAAGGCAACTACGAGGACTTTCTGCAAAAATATCAGCCCTTTGCCGCACCGGTCAAAACCGCCGCACCCGTTTCCGAAAAACAGACAGAATACAAAAACAAAAAAGAACGGGATGCCCTTCGCCGCAAATGCAAAGCAAGAATTGCCGCTTTGGAACAGCAGATTGCCGACACCGAGGATGCTTTATCCGCTCTGCAAACCGCCCTGAGTGAACCGGAGAATGCCTGTCATTATGAGAAAATCCTGTCCCTGACAGAGGACATCGACCAAACCCGCCGCCGCTTGGAAACCCTCTATGAAGAGTGGGAACAAACCTCCCAACAGCTCGAAGAACTGGAAGAGATATCCTCGTAACCATTTTCAGTCCCTTATCTCAGGACAGCCCCTTGAGGGAAAACTTTTTCCGGCGAAAAAAAAATTCAGCCCCTTTTCAAAATTCGCTGACTTGACCTCATTCAAACATTATGCATTATTCACCGTGTGGCACAAAAAAAGACGGCACGTTTTTGTTCGTGCCGTCAAGGGATTATCCAAGGGTTTTATCGGGTTCCGGTTCGGTCATGAGGAAAGGCTTCATATCGGTCAGAAATTCTTCGGTAGGCTCTTCATCGGGCAGTTCAAGGGTCATGGGATTGGTGATATCCAAACTGATAATGCCAATGAGCGAATGGGCATCAATGGTGTATATGTCAGAAATAAGGTTGATTTTCAGCTTATCATACTTAGCGGTTGCGGCGGCAAACTGCTTGACATGGGTCAAATCACGCAGAAAAATTTTGGTTGTGTACATGGGGGCCTCCTCCGTCCTTTCAAATGATTTGTGTTCCTGTTGGCTGTCCTGGCCGGTATCAAACCGGTCATCAATCTATGACATTATTGTAACAATAAATAGCGGCAAGGTCAACCGCTTTTTTCAAAAAAACAGCCTCTTTTGGCGATTTTTGACATTTTCAGATGAACCCCTATAAATTGTATGCAGTGTCGCATTTTTTAGTCTTTTTTGACAAAGGAGAACGAAACCATGAAAGTGAAAATCCTGACCTTGGGCTGTAAGGTCAATCAATTTGAGTCGCAGGCGATGTACCGACTGCTGTCTGAAAACGGCTACACGATTGTGGACGATGACCAGCCCGCCGATATTGCCGTCATCAACTCCTGTGCGGTCACCCAAGTCAGTGAGCAAAAGACCGTCAAACTCCTGCACCGTCTGCGAAGGGAAGCACCGTTTTCGGTCATTGTGCTGACGGGCTGTATGGCTCAGACCATGACAGAAGCTCAAAAGCGTCTGCCCGAAGCGGATATTATTCTTGGCAATAAACGCCGCAGTGATTTGATTCCCGTTCTCAAGGAATACTTTGAGCGAAAAGAGCGTTTGACCTGCATTGAGCCTTACCAAAAGCAGGATACCTACGAGCCGCTGATGGTGGACGATTTTCTGAACCGCACACGGGCTTTTCTAAAGATCGAGGACGGCTGTAACCGTTTCTGTTCCTACTGTATCATTCCCTATGCACGGGGACGGGTGCGTTCGTGTTCGCTGGAATATATTCGGGAGGAAATCACCGCCCTTTCCCAAAAAGGTTACCGTGAAGTCGTGCTGATTGGCATTAACCTGTCCTCCTATGGTCAAGATAACGGACTGAACTTGGCCGATGCCATCGCCGCCGCCTGTGAAACCGCCGACATTCGCATTCGTTTGGGGTCGCTGGAACCTGAATCTATGGATTTAGCCACTCTTGAACGCCTGTCAAAATACAAAAATTTCTGTCCGCACTTTCACTTGGCACTGCAAAGCGGCTGTGATGCTACCCTTCGCCGCATGAATCGCCACTACACCACCGCCGAATATGCCGCCATTGTATCGAATATCCGCTCTATTTTTGAAAACCCTTCCCTTACTACTGACGTAATGGTCGGCTTCCCCGGCGAAACCGAAGAAGAATTTGCACAATCGCTTTCTTTTGTTGAGCAAACCGGCTTTGCAAAGGTTCACATCTTCCCCTATTCCCGCCGTCCCGGCACAGCCGCCGACCGTCAATCCGGCCATCTCCCCCCTGACATCAAGAAGGATCGTGCCGCCCGCATGGCCGAAGTCACCCACCGCACCACCAAAGCCTTTTTACAGTCGCAAATCGGCCGCCTCGAACCCGTCCTCACCGAAACCCGCCGTCAAGACGGCCTTTTCGAAGGCTACACCATGAACTATACCCCCGTCCATTTTCCCGCCTCCCCCTCCCACATCAACCAAATCCTCCCCCTCCACCTCACCTCCCTCGACCCCTCCTCCTCTTTCCTCCTCGGCCACCTGTAATGTTGGAGGGCTTTGCCCTCCAAACCTCCCACCAGGGGCTTTGCCCCTGGACCCCACCAAGGGCTCTGCCCTTGGAACCCGTTG
>CADCOZ010000048.1 GCA_902803125.1 uncultured Ruminococcus sp. | reverse complement strand
TTCGCCGGTTGTCTTATTGAAGTAATGCTGTTCCACGGTGCTGGCCAACACATAGGTTTTCGACTCTTTGCCTTTGAGCCACTCTGCCATGATATCACGCCAGAGATAATGCACCTTGCTTTGTTCGGATTCCGCAATGGCGGCCGGGGTGCTGTGACCTGTCCAGATACCCGCCACCGCATAGGGAGAAGCCCCTACAAACCAGTTATCATAGGAACTGTCGGTAGTACCTGTTTTGCCGATGATGTCCCAGCCCTTGATCTTACAGCGATAGCCCAGTGCCTGGTCTTCATCGGGGTTATTGACAACATCCGACAGCATACGGTTCATAATCGTTGCCGTTTCTTCCGACAGAACCGGATCCGGCAAACCTCTGTCACGGTTATCCAGCAAGACGTTGCCTTCTCTGTCCTCTACCCAATAATAGGTATAGGGTTCATAGTAATAGCCTTGGTTACAGAAAATAGCATAGGCCGCCGTCATTTCCTCTACCGTAGTACCGCCCGTGAAGCCGCCGATGGACAAACCGGACAGGTTCTCTCTGTCGCTTTCCTCGTCCAGATGGGTAAAGTTCAGCCGCTGAGTCAGGAAGTCATAGCTTTCGGGCAGACCAACCATTTTCAGCACACTGACCGCCGCACCGTTGGAAGAAATATCCAAGGCTCTTGTGGCGGTAATCGGACCGTAATAGGTACCGTACCAGTTATTCGGTCCCGCAATCGGGTCGCCGGACTCGGAATAAGCCCAGTTCCAGACCGGTTCGTCGTTGATTAGGGTGGAGAAATTGATCTTGCCCTGTTCCAATGCCAGCATATAGGAGGTCAAAGGCTTGATGGTGGAACCGGGCTGTAAGGAAGCACGGGAAGCGTTATCCCACAGCAAACGTCCGTCTCTTTCCTGACGGCCGCCCACCGTGGCCAATACACGGCCTTCAAAGTCCATCATCATATAGCCGATATCCAAGGTGGGATCATCGGGTGTTTTCCAGGCCAGTACCTTCTTTTCGGCAATCTCCTGTGCCTTTTTGTCCATTGCGCTGTAAATCTTCAAGCCTTTGCTGTAGATCATATCTTCGGCTTCGTCAATCTCAATGCGCAGGGACTCTGCCAATTGCCTTGACACATCACGGAACAATCTGTCGTCATACCAGTTCCAGCTGTCCGCTTCGTCCTCGTCCTCTTCGATTTCGTAACCGATAAACTTCATGTTTTCGGATTCCTTCATCGCCTGACGATATTCTTCCTCTGTAATCATTTCCTGTTCATACATCTCGTCCAGTACGATTTCACGCCGCTTCTTGTTCTTTTCCGGGAAGTTCAGCGGATCAAAGGCATACGGGTTCTGGGTAATGCCGGCAATCGCCGCACATTCGGCAATACTACAGTCCTGAATGTTCTTATTAAAGTAGAGTCTGGCCGCCGACTGTACCCCACGGCAGCCGCTGCCATAGTTAACAATATTCAGGTAGGCCTCTAAAATATCATCTTTGGTGTATTCTTTTTCCAGCTTGAGCGCACGGAAAATTTCCCGCAGTTTTCGGGTAATGCTCACTTCGTTATCGTCTGTAATATTCTTAATCAGCTGTTGGGTAATGGTGGAACCGCCGAATTCATCTCGTCCGGTGGCCAGACTGAACACGGCTCCGCCGGTACGATACCAGTCTACCCCTTCATGATCATAAAAACGCTTATCTTCAATGGCAATCTGTGCGTCAATCATGCGTTTGGGAATATCCTTATAGCTGACCCAAACACGGTTCTCGGTGGAGTACAGCTGACGGTAGTCCTCCCATTCGCCTTTCTCGTTGAGTACATAAACATGGCTGGTTTCGTTCAGCTTCATCGCATTCAGGTTAATGGTGTTCGGCTCATTGGCAATACCGGCAATATAAATCAGTACAGATACACCTACCACAAGACCGGTAAACAGCGTTACCAAAAACGCCGTGGCCAGTATTTTCCCAATCATCGAGAAAAATTCTTTGATTACCGTCCCCACGGATACGGACGAACCGCTTCTGTCATCTCTGTACTTACTGATATCCGTCTTTCTCACGAAAGGTACCTCCTTTTGCATTTGACTTTCTCGGAAGTCTATTCTGATGTTACTTTAACACAGATAAAGTATGAACCGTTTTGGAGCGTTTCACACACAATCGACAAAATTCAACCGTTTTTTCAGAAGTCACAGCTTTTATTATACCATTAAATTCAAGAAAAGGGAATGTTTTTTTTCATAAAAAAAAATCACCTTGTCAATATCTATATTTTGCTGAAAAATTCCATCTGTTTTTATGAATAATTGCACAGTTTTTCCCAAAAATAAAGGCAAGGAGGAGATGTTTCATGAAAAAAATGCTTCTTTTAGCGGGCTGTACAGCTCTTATTTGTGTTCTTTTCACCGCACAGCCGCAGGCTTCCTCTATCGAAAACCCCTTATCACCGTCCCTGCCGTCAACCGTTTCTCTGCCTGTGCAGGAACCGGCCCAGACACCGCCTTATCTCCTGAAAGAATTTGATAAACGCATCGCCCTCTTTGGCGATGACCGAGAAACGCCGCTGTATATCAGTGATATTTATGTCAGTCAGCTGCCGGAAGCCGACCGCCTGCTGCTGAAAGAAGGCCTTCCGGCCAGAAGCGAAAAAGAACTCCGCCGCCTGCTGGAAGATTATTGCAGCTGATCCCTAAAAAAGATACTATCGTATTATTCAAAATATTATTATCACATTCAAAGTATGATAATCTGCTTCACTTGCGGGGAAACAACAGCCTTTGAAGCGAAACCCATGTGAACCAGAATTATGTGATACTTTTTGTGATTGGAATTTATTTTTAATTCTGAATATTTCTGCTTTTCCCTGAAATAATCGCATTTTTCCAAAATCCGAAATCCAATATCGAACTTTTTTTCTATTATTTTTCAAATATTTTAGGCAAACCGACAAAAAACAAAGTGAATTATTATGCGTTTATCATCAATTCGATATTTTATAAAAAATCGCAAAAAAAGTAGTGACAAAATGCAAATAATAGTGTATAATAAAGGTGGCTGAGTAAGCTAATTAGTATATTATTTATAGGGGGTAATAAAAATGTACAGTATGATATCTTACTGGCTCAAGTACTATCGTCATGAATGTGGATTGACGCAGCAGCAGGTGGCGGATCGTCTGAAAATTGAACGTTCGACCTACACCTACTACGAAACCGGCAAAACCAAGCCCGACATCAATACGCTCATCAAGATTGCCAAGGTGTATAACATCAGCTACACCAAGCTGCTTGAAGGTATTGAAGAAGAACTGGAAGATGCTGTGGCCGATATCCATTCCGGTGCTCCTACCGAAGACGAAGACAAGCTGAAATATCGTACCCACGCAACCACCAAGTATGAGGTTGAACTGCTTTTCGTTGTGCGTAATCTGACTCCAAAACAGAGAAAAGAAGTTATGAATCTTGCCAAACAGTTGGCCAGCGACACAGAAGCCTCTAAATAAGGGTACATACTTTTCCAACACAGCGGGCAGTCCTTTCATCATGAAGGCTGTCCGTTTGTTGTTTGGATAGCATCCATCACGAAACCGGCACGATTCCCTTTGGCGGGAACCGGCCGGTTTTTTGTGGTTATGGGGACTTTCCCGTTTTTAATCCACGGAAATTTTTTTGTTCCGTCAGCTGCTTGGGGAAACCCTTTTTCTATCGAAAAAAGATTTTCCCAACCCCCTCCCTAAATTTACTGACTTTGACCGGCCAAGACGTTTCATTCTGCCAGTGCCATGCGGTAAACCGCTTCCAGACAAATTTGTGCGTGCTGCCAAAAATGCTCCTGACCGATACTCTCGTTCGGCTCATGAATTTTGGCGGGGTCATCGGCAAAAACGGGGCCGAACGCTACCCCGTGATTTTTAAGGGTTCGGGCATAGGTACCGCCGCCTGTGGCATACAGCACCGGTTCCTCTCCCATCACGGCCTGATACGCTTCTTTTAATATCTGAATGATCGGAGCCTCCACCGGCATGGACAGCGGCGGTTCGTGACAGATAAGTTTGGTCATCAGACCGTCATAGGACGCACGGGTGCGAATCTTCCGGAAAATCTCGGCACTGTCGGCGGTGACCGGATAACGAACATCTAAAGCGGCATGACACTGCTGTTCATCAATCTCTACGACTCCCACATTCACGCTCAAAGCACCCGACAGTTCATCTCGACAGCGAATCCCCAGCGAACAGCCGTCCGTTTCCAACCCAACGGCATCGTCCAAAAAACTGCACAGACTGCCCAGCACCAATTGTCCGAAATTGGCCGCCAAAATACGGATCAGGTGCATGGCGGCATTCAAACCCGTTTCCGGCACACACGCATGAGCCGCTTTGCCTTCTGCCGCAATCTGTAGGCCGTCCATCGTATAGATAAAGTCATACCGTCCCGGTTTGGCATCGGCAAACCGCCGCAGCTGATGATCTTCATTTTCGGTGCAGTCAATCAAGGCATACGCCTTATCCGGTACGGCATTGACCACATGACCCGCATGAAATTCCGTCAAGGTGGTGCCGTCATGGTGCGGGGCATAGACTTCTATCTGAAGGATTCCTTTTTCCTGACAGCAAATGCCGTATTCGGAATCCGGTGTGAACGCCATCGCCGGCAGCGGTTCCTCCTGAAAATAGGTTTCCATATCTTTCATGCCGATTTCCTCAGCCGCCCCCAAAATCAAGCGGATTCTTCGTTTCGGTACAACGCCCTGATCCTTCAAGGCTTTCAGGCAGTATAACGCCGTCATCGCCGGCCCTTTATCGTCCACAATACCCCGACCGTAGTATCTGCCGTCCTGTTCCGTCAGGCTGTACGGTTCTTCCACGCACCAGCCTTCTCCGGCCGGCACAACATCCACATGAGCCAGCACAGCGGCGATTTCTTCCCCTTCTCCGTATTCCACATGACCAACAAGGCCGTCAATATTTTTGGTGACAAAGCCCATTTCTTCGGCTCGCTGAAGCATATAAGCCAACGCCTGCGAAGCCGCTTTCTTATCGCTCGATGACACTGAGCGGATTTTCAGCAGTGCATCCAAATCCTTCAGCAATTCCTGCCGATAGGACAATATCATCTTTCCAAACTCCATGTTCTCCACTCCCTTTATTCTTTATGTTGGGGCTTTGCCCCGAACTACATTGGGGGAACCCCTTTTCTGGCGAGCGGGTGACCCCGCAGGACTTAATGGGTTCCCCAAAGTCCTCTCCCTAAATTCGCTGATTTTGATCTGCCGCAGAATGCGAACAGTATATTTTTATTCTTGTTCAGGGTCTTTATGCGTTTCCGGTGCAATAATCTCTTTTTCTATGCGGTAACGAGGCCGCTGTTTGACCTCGCTGTAAATCTTTCCGACATAACTGCCCACAATGCCGATACAAAGCATTTGTAACCCGCCGATGAACCAAATGGAACAAATCGTAGAAGCCCATCCCGATTGTGCCACCCCCATAAAGTACGACACCAACGCATAGATGAACCCAATCAGACTCAGTACGCACATGATGATACCCAGATTGGAAATAAGCTTCAGCGGCTTGACACTGAACGAGGTAATGCCGTCCACAGCAAAGCGAATCATTTTCTTCAGCGGATATTTCGACTCGCCCGCAAACCGTTCGTTCCGTTCATAATAGACATAGTCACTGCGGTAGCCGATCAGCGGCACAATACCCCGCAAAAACAGATTGACTTCTTTATACTCCGAAAGGGCTTCCAGTGCCTTGCTGCCCAACAGCCGATAGTCCGCATGGTTATAAACAATATCTACCCCAAGCATTTTCATGAATTTATAGTAGCCCTGTGCGGTTGTCCGCTTGAAAAACGTGTCCTTTTTGCGGCTCTTGCGGACACCGTAAACCACTTCACAGCCGTCCATATATTTGTCGATGAACTCGTCAATGACTTCAATATCGTCCTGCAAATCGGCATCGAGCGATATCACACAGTCACACCCGTTTTTTTGAGCCGTCATCAAGCCGCTGAGCAGGGCGTTCTGGTGTCCCCGATTACGGGATAGCTTTATCCCGCCGATATAAGGGTTCTCTCCGCTTTTTTCTTCAATAATTTGCCACGTTTTATCCTTACTGCCGTCATCAACAAACAGCATACGGCTGTCCTGCGTGGCTTTTCCGTTGGCTATCAGCTGTTGTAACTTGCTGTTCAGACGCTTCATTGTTTCCTGTAATACTTCTTCCTCGTTATAACAAGGAATCACAAAATATACCTTTGGCATATCAATGCTCCTTTATGTTCTCTTACACGCCCAGTCTTTTTCTGATATCTGTCAATAATTCACCATTATACATAAAATATTGTCCGCCCTGTGCTGATGATATATTCAACAGCTTGGCCGCCAGTGCGGAAATAGAATAAACCTCACCGTTATATTCCACTTTATTATCATCATTCTGTGTAACACAAGAAATATTAGTATCTCTAATAAAAATTAGTGTTGAACCAACAGGAATACCAAGCATACAAAATTTCAGTCTATTCTTCCTTTTGAAGCTGTCACTATCTGTATCACTGCCGCTTTCCGATTTTATCGGATCAAAATATGTATCAGAAAAGGGATTACGAATCAGCTGTTCTTCATCACCGTTAATTTGTGCAATCGCAGACAAAATTTCATACGCTTTTTGACAATCCATCTCGTAAAATTCTCGATTCTTCGAATGCCGTAATGACGGGTCAAGGGTATCAATAAGACTATGCAGTCTTAAATCTTCCAGCCTTTTTTTAACCCTATAAACAGCATAACAATGAAATGGATCCGGAAGTCCCGAATTACTATTTAACATTTTCAGACGTTTTTGAACGTCATCCGCATATCCTATTTTAACCAAGTCAGGAAAAGCAGGATTCACCAAGATATATATTGCACCCACAAATGGTTCTTTTTTGTACCATCCGTAGACGTATCCTCTTTTTTTTAGTTCTTCTTCACTATCAGAAGAAACGATAGCAATAATATCTTCATCTGAATATTTTGATAAATCACTCATATGTTTTCTCCTTCACTGAATCACAAAAACGCCCTTCTGCCGTCCCACAAAAAAACCTCATGAACCGTCAACACAGCGAATTTCGGGAGGGGGTTTGGGGGGTCTCGCCTGTCGGCTCGGTCCGGTCGCTTTGGCCTGCGGCCAAGGTGTCCACCGGACACCCGCTCTCCCTTTT
>CADCOZ010000047.1 GCA_902803125.1 uncultured Ruminococcus sp. | reverse complement strand
TGTTGGTAACCCTGCTGATAGCCGTCATCATAGCCTTGCTGTTGGTAACCCTGCTGATAGCCGTCATCATAGCCTTGCTGTTGGTAGCCCTGCTGATAGCCGTCATCATAGCCCTGCTGTTGGTAGCCGCTGTTGTTATACGGACGGCCATAATTCTGCGGCTGACGGGAAGGAGCCGGCGGCTGCCCGTAATTTTGCGGGGGGTTGGGCATTCTGAAGCTCTTGGAACCACACTGGACACAGGTCATGGCCTGATCCGGCAGAGATGCTCCGCACGATGCACATATTTTCATTCTCTATCCACCTCTTTATAGATTTTTAATAAAGAAAAAAAGCCATCATAATCTGTCTTTATTATAGTATATTCTATCTCACATTGTCAATATTAACAGTGCATAAAAAAGCAAGACTCCATTCATGGAGTCTTGCCTGTCTTGCCATCAATAATTCCAGAGAGCATTATAACCGGTCACAAAAGCATCTCCGAAACAGATTTCATGGAAACTGTCAAAGCTGTCCTTATAGGATTCAATGGCCTTCTTAATCACGTCTTTGGTCAGGATACGGAAAGGCACGTCCTGTTCTTCCGGCAAAGTCAGACCGCCGGCCAGCCGCAAGGCGTAATCCACCATTGCATAGGCTGTCCATTCATAGCTGTGAGCCACCAGCATTTCAATACTGCCGCTTTGCGCCAAGTCCATATCTTCCTGAGAACCGCCCGTGGCCACAATCTTAATATCTGTGCCGTGCTGTACCACCGCAGAAACGGCATCGTTGACAGCACCGTCATCAAAGACAAAAATATAGTTGATCCGGCGGTCGTTTTCGAGCATGGATTTGATTTTATTGGCCAGACCGTTGCCCAACTCAATCGCATTGGCGTTGATAACCGTACAGCTGCCGTCCTCGGCGGACACATACTGTTCAAACTCCTGCTTGAAGCCTTTGAACATGGTCTGTGACAGTTCGGAATCCGAGCAGTTCACCGCCAGTGCATGAACCTTGCCTTTGGTCTTGACAATACCCCAATCGGCCATTAACGCACCGGCATTTTCATAGGGAATCGGCACGGTATAATCCACAAAGCTGTCCTTTTCCTTTGTGCCGCGGCTGCCGGCCGACAGCACCTCAATGCCGTTGGCCTGTGCATTTTCGATATAGGAAGCGATAGTATCCTTGCTGAGGTCACCGGAGAGCATAATCATCTTGCTCTTATCTTTCACGGCCTGTGACAAGGCATCGTTGAGGGATGACACGGTTCCGTCCGTTTCGGCCGATGTCACGGTTTTAATGCCGATACGGTCAGCCGTCCGCTTGAAGTTGCGTTCGATATTCGCCTGATACGCATCCGATGCATTTTCAGAAATCAGTGCCACCGACATATCCTTGCCGATTTCACGGGCATCTAATTTTTCAGAGGTACAGGTAAATGTCGGTATCCCCTGATACGTTGTGATTTTCTTGTTCAATTCTGCCAATTGAGCGTCTGTCATGCGGGGCTTTTTCTCGTCTACGCTGACCTCAATCGGTTCCTCAGAGGGCTGAACCACCTGTGAAATCTGCGGGGCGGCAGACGGTGCAGAAGAGGAACTGTTCTGATTGTTTGTCTTTTTCTGGTCGCAGGCCGAAAGAGCCAGTGCGGAAACAGCAATCGAAAGCACCAACAGTGCCGATAATATCTTTTTCATATCATTATCATCCTTCAGCTTTATGATGACTGTCAATAGTTTTTCTATCCTATGCGTGTCGAAACACGTCCATCGCTATTATACTTCTATTCAGAGGGACTGTCAACAAGCATTTTTGCCGTAATTTGCGGTGTTTTACGGATTTTTTTGTCAAACCGCCTATTTTCACAAAAAACTATCATCTTACAGGAGGCTCCTATGGATATCAGAACCGATTTAGCCATTGAAAGCACATCCGCCGACAACAAACCTGTCAGCGGTGTAACGTCGTCTGTTTATACCGTGAACGAAATGGAAATGTACTGTATTGACATCACAACACCGCAGGCCGCCGCCGCTCTTCATAAACCGATGGGAAGGTATATCACCGCAGAAGGCATTGACCTGACGCAGGATTTCCGGAACGTCCGCAGTTCTATTGAAGCCTTGGGAGCCGTCATTCGTGAAATGATACCGTCTAAAGGCTTGGTGCTGGCGGTGGGACTGGGAAACCGTGACATCACCGCAGATGCGTTGGGACCAAAAAGTGTAACACATATCTTAGCCACACGGCATATACAAGGAACCTTAGCCGCTGAAACGGGTTTGCACCGACTTCGGCCTACAGCGGTCACGGCGGCGGGCGTTTTGGGACAAACCGGATTGGAAGCCGCCGAAACGGTCAAGGGACTTGTGGATATTCTGCACCCGTGTGCATTGATTGTCATTGATGCCTTGGCCGCCAGAAGTTGGGAGCGGCTCGGCACAACGGTACAAATCGGGAATGCGGGCATCGCACCGGGTTCGGGAGTCGGCAACCACCGTCAGCCGCTGAACCGTGAAACCCTCGGTTTGCCGGTTATCGCTGTCGGGGTGCCGACAGTGGTTGAAGCGGCCACCTTGGCGGCGGATTTATTGGGCGATGGTGCCGATCAGGAACAGATAAACCGTCTGCAAAAAAATCCGATGACCGTCACACCCAAAAATATTGATTTGCTCACGGACAGAGCCGCCAAGCTGGTCGGCATGGCTATCAATTGTGCCTTACAGCCGGCTTATGATTTTGACACGCTGGCGGCATTGGTATCATAAAACCGGCCGCCGCTTCATAAGATAGCGGTAGACAGTCGGGGAAACGCTTAGAGCCTGTTTAAAATCCTTCCGAACATCACGGAATGTTGGAGGGCTTTGCCCTCCAAACCTCCCAGCAGGGGCTTTGCCCCTGCACTCCACAAGCCTTTGAAAAGCTTGCGAAAAACTTTTGTGTTGATATTTCATTAAATTTTTCCCTACGGCAAGATATTAAACAGGTTCTGATGAAGTCCCCTGCACAGACGAATGCGGCGGGATGATTGACCCGAAAAACCGCCCAACGGTGTTTCCCCTGCTTCCAAGAGTCTGACCGATCATAGACTTCCGTGTTCAAGGAGAAGAATGATGACAAGAGAAAAGAACCTCCGACTAAAGAAATGGTGCAAAAGGGCAGGCACCGTCCTGCTGTCAGGCATCGGTTTGCTGTGCGTCATATGGCGGTTAGTCACCGCATCTTCCGGCATCGAACCGGCTCTGGCTATCGCCGCCGCAGAAATGACCCTGCCAACAGGACAAACGGCTTTTCATGCAGCCGAAAAGGTGTCGGCGGCCTCGGAACCCTCGGCACAGGAATCCTCGGCACAGGCATCCTCCGCACAACCCCCCGCTTCAAAACCGGCAGAATCCGCTGTGTCCAATAAAAAGCCGTCCGTTCCGGTCATGGCAGAGGTATCGGCCTCCCCCAAACAACCGTCTGACGCTTGCCCGTCCAACACGTCAGCGGCCTTTGAACCCTCGTCCGCTTCTGAGGAAGAAATAGCGGCTTATGAACGGGAACACGAAGGCGAGGAACGGTATCCCGTTTACGAAACGACCATCACCGAAGGGAACTGTTCTTATCAGAACGTGCAGGTGCGGAACACGGCTTCGATAGATATTGATATTGCCGAAGAACTCAAAGGTCAGCTGGGCTTTTCTATCGAACAGACGGATCAGCCGCAGGTTTTGATTTATCATACCCATACTTCTGAAAGCTATCTGCCCTATGACACCGGCTATTTTTTCGAGAGTTTCTTTTCCCGTTCCACAGACTGCACGGAGAACGTCTGTGCCGTAGGCGAAGAAATCGCCCAACAGCTGAATGCGGCGGGCATCGTGACAATCCATGACACCACCCTGCATGACTATCCCAGCTACAGCGGTGCCTATGACCGCAGTTTGGCAACGGTTGAGGACATCCTCGAAAAGTATCCGAGCATTCAGGTAACGCTGGACATTCACCGTGACGGCATCGGAACAGACACCGAAAAAACCAAGCCGGTCTTTACCCTCAACGGTCAAAAGGGTGCGCAGATGATGATTTTGGCAGGCTACAACTATGACGGCTGTGAAGAGTTCCGCAACTGGGAGTCCAACCTGCGGTTTGCCCTGCAAATTCAGAAAGCGGCCGCCGACTGGTGTCCGGACATGGTACGCCCGCTGAACTTCTCCGACTTCATGTATAACATGAACGTCACCGCCGGTTCCCTCCTCATCGAAGTCGGTGCCGAAGCCAACACCCTTCAGGAAGCCCGCTACACCGGCTACTGCCTCGGCCAAATCCTCACCCAAGTCCTTCACCCCTCGTAAAAGTGTTGGAGGGCTTTGAGTCTCGCCTGTCGGCTCGGTCCGGGCGCTTTGGCCTTGCGGCCAAGGTGTCCACCGGACACCTGCGCTCCCTCCAAACCTCCCAGCAGGGACTCTGCCCCTGCACTCCCTAAAGGGACTAACTTCGTGTCGCCCGCAAGCCTTTGAAAAGGCTTGCGCGAAACTTTTAATTTTGTTGAAAGGATAGTACTTTCCTATCCTCTGCCCCTTGCTAAACGATACACCATCAAAACAGGGACTGAAAAGCCGGCTGACTGCCGGCTTTTTACTGTATCATGTAAAAATATTCTGCAAAAAAACAATATTTTTTGCGAATAAGCCTTTTTTCCCGTGTCATTTTCTGATATAATAGAGGGAGTATGTAAAAGAACCTGTTGAATAGCCTGCCGCAGAGAAAAAACCGTCCGAACCATCAACACAGAGATTTTTGGAAGGGGGTTTGGGGGCCAGGGGGAGACCCCCTGGTGGGAGGTTTGGAGGGCAAAGCCCTCCAACAGGATTTTAGGCAGCGGGAGGTAAAAGGTGGTGGAGAGATGAAAAATATTGGGTACTGTTTGGTGTCGATTTTGTTGGTTACCATATTTATAGCGGGAATGGTGCTGTCGGCTCATGCAGAAGGGGAAAACAGCACGGAGGATTCTTTGACACCATACAGTACAGAGTTCGATATCAGCAGTGAACCGGACAGCCATTTCGAGGAAAGCCCGCCGGACAGCTCGGCCGACATTGAATCTTCCGTCAGCGACAGCAGTGAGGACAGCGAGGTAAGCCCCGTGGACAGTTCGGACGAAAGCAGTCAGGAGGAAAGCCCTTTGGAAAGTTCTGCGGAAAGTTCACAGGAATCCTCTGAGGACAGCTTTACGGAAAGTTCACAGGAATCGTCTGACGAAAGTTCCGATGAAAGCTCGGACGAACGTTCTGAGGAAAGTTTTGAAGAGAGTTCACAGGTATCGTTTGAGGAAAGTTCTCAGGAATCGTTTGAGGAAAGTTCGAGGCGGCCGGAAGAAAGCAGTCAGCCGGTTTCCTCCGCTCCGCAGGAAAGCAGTGAACCGAAGGAACCTTCTCAGGATACCTCTTTAGAAGAGTTTTCCGAACCGGAAGGGTCGGGTGCCAAGGTGCGGCCCAATAATGACCCCCTGCGGTTTTTGGAAGGATTGTCAACCGTTTTGCCGGCTCAAAGACCGCCGGAATCCTCGTCTGTCAGCAGTGTGTCCTCTGTGGATTCGAAAACAGAGGAAGAAAACGCAGAAGGCCCTTATCGGTATATCGGAGATGTGCCGCTGGTGCCGATAGAAGAACCCGAACCCGATGCGGCGGCCGTACAGCCCCGCAGAACCGTTAATCCGTTTTTAATCGGCATTATTATCTTTTCACTGCTTGGCATGGGATTAACCGTAACGGTCATTCTCCTGCTGAAAAAGAGAGGAGATTTTACGCCGTCATTTTTAAAATTTGAGAAAAAGAAAAAGGAGAAGGAACCATAATGTACGCAAAAACATTGGCAGAAGAATTTAACATCAAAGAAGAATATGCCGCCAATTTGATTGCCCTGCTCGATGAGGGCAACACCATTCCGTTTATTGCCCGTTACCGCAAGGAAATGCACGGAACACTGGACGACCAGACAATCCGTGCCATCAGCGAACGGCTGGAATATCTGCGGAACCTCGATAAGCGGCGTGACGAGGTGCGTCACCTGATTGACGAACTCGGACAAATGAACGAAGAAATTGAAGCGGCTCTGCAAAAGGCGAAAATGCTCACGGAAATCGAGGATATCTATCGTCCCTATAAGCCCAAACGCAAAACTCGTGCATCTGTCGCCAAGGAAAAGGGGCTGGACGGCTTGGCACAGGCTGTTTTTGCCCAACAGCCGCTGGATGTTCAGGCAGAAGCCCGCAAGTATATCAACGAAGAAAAGGGTGTTCTGACAGAAGAAGAAGCCCTTCAGGGGGCGTTGGATATTATTGCCGAACAGGTGTCCGACAATGCGGAGATACGCAAGCGGCTGAAAAATATCATCCGTCTGAATGCACTGGTACGCACCAAAGCCACCGATGAAGCACAGGACAGTGTTTATTCCCTTTATTACGACTATTCCGAGCCGGTCAAAAACATTCCCGGCCACCGCATTCTGGCGATTGACCGAGGAGAACGGGAAGGCTTTTTGAAGGTCAGTATTGATATTGAGGCCGCCAAGTGTCTGACGATTATTGACCGCCTGATGCTGACCGCCCAAAACGAATGTGCCGAGCTGGTCAAAACGGCGTGTGAAGATGCCTACAGCCGATTGATTTTCCCGTCCGTCGAGCGGGAAATCCGTTCTGAACTGACAGAAGCCGCCGATGAACAAGCTATTAAGCTGTTTGCCCTGAACCTGCGTCAGCTGTTAATGCAGCCGCCCGTAAAGGGGCATACGGTCATCGGACTTGACCCCGGTTACCGTACCGGCTGTAAATTAGCGGTGGTAGATGCCACCGGACGGGTACTGGATACCGCCGTCATTTATCCGACCCACAGTGCCGCCCAGATTGCCAAATCTAAACAGACGCTCAAAAACATGATCAAAAAGCACCATGCGGAGGTTATCGCCATTGGCAACGGCACCGCTTCCAAAGAAACAGAACTGTTCACCGTGGAATGTATCGGCGAGATAGACGAAAAGGTTTCCTATATGGTCGTCAGTGAAGCGGGGGCTTCGGTCTATTCGGCCTCTAAATTGGCGGCGGCTGAAATGCCCGATTTGGATTTGACGCTGAGAAGTGCCGTGTCGATTGCCAGACGTTTGCAGGATCCGCTGGCCGAACTGGTCAAAATCGAACCGAAAGCCATCGGCGTGGGACAGTATCAGCACGATATGCCGCAAAAACAGCTGAGTGAAGCCTTGGACGGTGTGGTTGAGGACTGCGTGAATGCCGTGGGTGCCGATTTGAATACGGCTTCTCCGGCACTGCTGTCCAGAGTGGCAGGCGTGAGTGCCGCCGTTTCGAAAAATATTGTGGCGTATCGGGAAGAAAATGGTGCCTTTACCTCCCGTGCCGAATTAAAGAAAGTGTCAAAACTCGGCCCCAAAACTTTCGAACAGTGCGCCGGCTTTTTGCGGGTACCGGAAAGCAGTAATCCGCTGGATCATACGGGTGTACACCCCGAATCCTATGAAGCCGCCAAAAAACTGCTCCTCTTATGCGGCTATACCACAGCCGATATCACCAACGGCGGACTGGAAGGTCTGCGTCAAAAAACCGATGCCATCGGCCTGACAGCCGCCGCTGAACAACTGGGCATTGGTGTGCCGACCCTAACCGATATTATTGCCGAACTGACCAAACCCGGACGTGACCCCCGTGATGAACTGCCGCCGCCCCTGCTGAGAACCGATGTGCTGGATATTAAAGACCTCAAACCCGGCATGGTGCTGAAAGGAACGGTCAGAAACGTCATTGACTTTGGGGTGTTTGTCGACATTGGTGTGCATCAGGACGGACTGGTACATATTTCGCAAATCAGCGAAAAACGCATCAAGCATCCTTCCGATGTCTTATCGGTGGGTGATATCGTCACGGTCAGCATTCTTTCGGTGGATACGGAAAAGAACCGCATCTCTCTGACCATCAAAGGCGTACCCAAAGACGCTCATTGACCGGAAACACCCATTTGGGACAACCATTTTGTGTAAAGGATAAAGAAAAAGCAAAGAGGAATTCACATGAAGCAATACGATTTGGCACTGTTTGATTTAGACGGAACGCTGAGTGAATCCGGCGAAGGCATTCTCAGCTGTGTGCGTCAGATTTTTGCAGAAATGCACCGTCCCCTGCCGGACGAAAAAACGCTGGGAACCTTCATCGGCCCGCCGATGTATGACAGCCTGCGATGGTGCGGCTTTTCGCATGAAGAAGCCGAAGAGGGCGTTACGATTTATAAGCGGCACTTTATTGAAAGCGGCATTTATCACAACAAAACCTATGAGGGCATGACAGAACTGCTCAAAACCTTACAGCAACACGGCATTCAGCTGGCAGTGGCCACCACAAAATACTATCCGTTTGCCGAAAGAATCATCAAAATGTTACAGCTTGACCCGTACTTTGATTTTATCGGCGGCGCAACAGCCGATATCCAACGCCGCACCAAAGCCAAGGTCATCCGGTATGTTTTGGAACAGTTTCCCAACGTACCGCCTGACCGTGCGGTCATGATCGGCGACACCAAATATGATGCGGAAGGAGCGGCTCTGACAGGCACCGCCTTTATCGGCTGTTTATACGGCTACGGCACAAAAGAGGAAATGACGGTATTCTGTCCGGAAGCACCCTATGTGAAAAAGCCGTCTGATATTCTTTCATGGTGCGTATCATTAACGCCAAGCGGGGCAAACTAATCTTGTCCTATATAGGACAAGATGCCGCAAAGGAGTTATTGTATGGAAAACATTAACAGAAGTATCCGCTGTTCAGTAGATGAATGCGTTCACCATTGTCGTACCTGCGATTACTGTTCCCTTGACAAAATTTGTGTTGGCGCACATGAATCTCATCCTTCCGAAAAGCCCTGCACCGACTGCCTTTCCTTCCTGTCGAAGTAGTGGTTAGTGAGTAGTGGTTAGTGGTTGGTTTTGCCAATAAAAAATCCTGTCCGTTCGTTCATGAACGGGCAGGATTTTTGCATGATTAGGGAAAGACCGTATCCATCGGATGCTTCGTTTTCTCAATCCCAAAAGCGGCTTTTTATGCTGGTTTCTCCCCTACGCTCCAACAGCGTGGGGAATCCATCGGCGTTTCTTTAGTGGAAATTAGGGTTGATGAAATGACCAATCCAATCAGCAACGAACACCACAGCGGCAATAATGCCGATAAACAGAATAATCGACAGCAGTTTGACCCAGAAACGCTTGCGGGGGGACATTTCCTCTTCAAACGCCTGCCGCTCCTGCTGTATTTTTTCTTCATCCGTTTCGTTAAGTTCCTCCGCTTCTTTCACGGCTCCAATACCGATAAGCAGTTCCATCGTTTGGGTATAGTAGCCGAGCGGCACGGTAATCGCCGTATTTTCCGGCGGTGCGGCATTGAGAATTTGCAGGCCGGTATCGTTTCGGCACTCCTGTGCAGAAAACGGAATGTTTTGTTCTGTCAGAGCGGCTTTGATGCGTTCCAGTTCAAAGCCGTTGGCGGTAACCACTTCCACCGGTGAATAATGACTGGGGTTTGTCGTCAGACGTTTGCCGCAGCGGGAACAATTCGTCAGCTCCTCAGCGGAATACAACTTTTTACATTTGGTACAGTATTTCATAACGAACGTTCCTTTCTGATTTTCCTGCGGGTCTTGACAGCATACCGCAAACGCCGAAGCTATCCTGTCGGCTTGGGCGTTGCTTTTGTCTGCGGCGAGGTGTCCGCCGCATCCCCCCTCCAAAAACTGAAAACTGAAGACTGAAAACTGAAAAATGAATAATAGATGAGCGCTTCGCGCT
>CADCOZ010000046.1 GCA_902803125.1 uncultured Ruminococcus sp. | reverse complement strand
CGCAGAGAAAATGCTTCTGCACCATCAACATAAAAGTTTTTCGCAAGCTTTTCAAAGGCTTGTGGAGTGCAGAGGCAAAGCCCCTGTTGGGAGGTTGGGAGGGCAAAGCCCTCCAACATAAGCAGGCCAATGCAAACGGAGGAAGAAAAATGATGGAAAAGGAACTGGCGAAAGCCTATGCACCGGGCGAATTTGAGGAAAGACTCTATCGCTTCTGGGAAGAAAACGGCTTTTTTCATGCCGAAATCAATGAAAACAAAAAGCCCTATACTATCATGATGCCGCCGCCGAATATCACCGGTCAGCTGCACATGGGTCATGCCCTCGATAATACCTTGCAGGATATTTTGATTCGCTTCAAGAGAATGCAGGGCTACAGTGCTTTGTGGCTGCCCGGCACCGACCACGCTTCTATCGCTACCGAAGCTAAAATCGTGGAAGCTATGCGGAAAGAAGGTCTGACCAAGGAAGAAATTGGCCGTGCCAAATTTTTGGAAAGAGCATGGGCGTGGCGCAGAGAATACGGCGGCCGCATTGTTAAACAGCTGCGGAAAATGGGTTCCTCGGCCGACTGGGTCAGAGAACGCTTTACGATGGACGAGGGATGCAGCAAGGCCGTGAAACAGGTCTTTGTCAACTTCTACAACAAGGGCTTGATCTACCGCGGCGAAAGAATCATTAACTGGTGTCCGCACTGCCTGACCTCTATCTCCGATGCGGAAGTGGAATACGAAGAACAGGCCGGTCATTTCTGGCACCTGCGCTATCCCCTGTCGGACGGCTCCGGCTATATCAACTTAGCTACCACCCGTCCGGAAACCCTGCTCGGTGATACCGCTGTGGCTGTGAATCCCAAAGATGAACGCTATCAGCACCTTATCGGAAAAACCGTTATCCTGCCGATTGTTCACCGTGAAATCCCGATTGTGGCCGATGACTATGTAGAAATGGACTTCGGTACCGGCGTGGTAAAAATCACACCGGCGCATGACCCGAACGACTTTGAAGTCGGTTTGCGTCATAACTTGCCGATTGTTAACGTCATGACAGACGATGCTAAAATTACCGACGACTATCCGCAGTATGCCGGCATGGATCGCTACGAAGCCCGCAAAGCCATTGTGGCCGATCTGGAAGCCGAAGGCGCTCTGATTAAAGTGGAAGATTACACCCACAATGTCGGCACCTGCTACCGCTGTGCCACCACCGTGGAACCGAGAGTGTCCAAGCAGTGGTTCGTCAAAATGAAACCGCTGGCCGGTCCTGCGATTGATGCCGTAAAAAACGGCGATACCCGTTTTGTACCGCCGCATTTTGAAAAGACCTATTTCCACTGGCTGGAAAATATCCGTGACTGGTGCATTTCCCGTCAGCTCTGGTGGGGACATCAGATTCCCGCCTTCTACTGTGATGACTGCGGCGAAACCGTTGTTACCCAAGAGAACGAAGCCGTTTGCCCGAAGTGCGGCAAACCCATGCGGCAGGATCCCGATACCCTTGACACATGGTTTTCGTCTGCCCTGTGGCCGTTCAGCACCCTCGGCTGGCCGGACAAAACCCCCGAAATGGATTATTTCTATCCCACCAACGTACTGGTGACCGGTTATGACATCATTCCTTTCTGGGTCATGCGTATGATGTTCAGCGGTCTGGCACATACCGGACAAGTGCCGTTCGACACCGTACTCATTCACGGATTGATTCGTGATGCCCAAGGCCGCAAGATGAGCAAATCGCTCGGCAACGGCATTGACCCGCTCGAAATCATTGAGAAATACGGTGCGGATGCACTGCGTTTAACCTTGGTCACCGGCAACGCCCCCGGCAGTGATATGCGGTATTCCGAAGAGAAAATCACCGCCAGCCGCAACTTTGCCAATAAACTCTGGAACGCCGCCCGCTTTATCCGCATGAACATTGACGGCCACGATGTGGCCAACGCTCTGCCGTCTGTTCTCACCACCGAAGATAAATGGATCGTATCCACCCTGAATCAGGTCATCAAGGAAGTCACCGACAACCTTGAAAAATACGAGTTGGGTATTGCCGTGCAGAAGCTGTATGACTTCATTTGGGACTGCCTGTGCGATTGGTATATCGAACTGACCAAGTCCCGCCTGCAAAGCGAAGGCGAAACCGCACAAAACGCCCGTCAGGTACTGGTTTGGGTCATGGACAAAGCCCTCAAACTCCTGCACCCGTTCATGCCGTTCATTACCGAAGAAATTTGGCAGGCTCTGCCGCATGAAGGCGAAACCATCATGCTCCAGCCCTTCCCTGTTTATGACGAAAAGAACAGCTATCCCGAAGCCGCCCGTGAGAT
>CADCOZ010000045.1 GCA_902803125.1 uncultured Ruminococcus sp. | reverse complement strand
CTTTTCTGGCGAAAAAAGGGAGAGCGGGTCTCCAGTGGAGACCTCTGCCGCAGGCAGAAGCGACCGGACCGAGCCGACAGGCGAGACTCCCCCAATCCCCCTCCCTAAATTCGCTGACTTTGATCTCATCAAACATTATTCATTATTCACTTTTTCCACTTTCCTAAATTCGCTGAATTTTGGCTGACCTAACAACTCCTCACTCCTAATATTTCCTGCGGCCGGATAATAAACAGGCTCCAAGCCGGCAAAGAAAATTTTAGAAAAGGGCTGTGTAAATGGCAGAAAGCATGATATAATAGATACAGTATCTGTTAGAACAGGCTGAGTCGAGGATAAACTGAGAAGAGATGGAGCCATGTCTGATGAAAAAAAAATATAGTACCGTTAAAATTGAAATTTCTTCCTATGCCAACAGAATATGGCGTATTGACTGTTCCCTGCTGTTGATAGCGGCCGCCGTGGTAATATTGTTTATCGGTATATACTGGCCGATTATTAGCGTGGTGGCCGGACTGCTGCTGTTGGCGGTTTATGTGGTCTTTGTTGTTTACTTGATACCGGCTTACTTCCATATGTACTTATGCGAATTATCACAGAATTTTATTCTCCTGCGAAACGGTTTTTTTATTGTGCGAACCGCTCAGATAAGATATGATGCTATACAGTATTGTATCCTGTCACAAAGTATTCTTCAAAGAATTTTTCGTGTTTGCTCGGTTAATTTAATGCTGGCCGGTTCGGTTTCTATTATCCGTCAGGTTTCTTTGAAAGACGGAAACAGAATTAAGGCATTGATAGAAAGGAAAATTTCGCATGAAAATCAGAGCGAAAATAGAGGAATCCCTCATAAACCGAAAAAAATATAAAAAGACACATCCCTATTCTATTTTGCGGCACCTGAAAATATCGGTTATTCTGATTTTACTGTCGGTTTTGCAGCAGGTATTGTACCGTCCGCAAAATATTATTGCCATTATCGGTTCGTTGGGCTTCAATGCCTTATATGTGATTGTCATTTTGTTTTATTATTTGTCTACCTACGGCAATTTGAAATATTATATAGATGACAATGGTGTTTTTATCCGTGAGGGAGTGTTTTTTCATCGTTCCTACTATATGGGTTATGACAAAATCCATACCATCGTTTTTTATCGGGATTGGCTTTCCTCTCTGTTTGGGGCAGAAAAAGTTTCGCTGGATACCTTGGCCGGTTTCCGCCGGAAATTTGATATTGAAGGCTATGTTTCCAGACGCAGTGCCAGATCATTTCGTGAAGCCATACACCGTGACCATACGGTGCAGGATTATTATCGTTCCCATGTTGGCAGTTTGATTTTAATGTCGGTCTTTTGGGCCAATCCTATTACAGGGTTGATTTTTGTTGTTCCCGTGATTGATAATATCAGTAAAATAATCGGAAAAGAAGCGGCCAACAATATGGTGAAAAATTCCATTCATGCACAATGGGCGTATTATATTCGGTTCATTTCACCGGCGGCGGCCACACTGATAGCTGTGATTCTGCTGAGCTGGGTCATATCTATGTTACTGTGTCTTTTGCGGCATTTCGGTTTATGTACTTATCGCCTGAATGACTATATTGTCATTGTGCGGGGCTTTATCAGCCACAGTATGACCTATACCAAACTGCGGGAAATTTCCTCTGTCAATATTGATCAGAGCTTATTTATGAAACTGCTGCGGCTGAAAAGCTGTTCGGTGTCGGTGGTGGGATCGGGAAAGATGCAGGGGGACAGGGGTCTGATTATTGCGGCAGAAAAATCGGAGGAACTGTATCCCAAAATGACCATGCTGACAGGTTTTGATTATCAGGAAATCAAAACCCTTTCGGTAGCCAAGCGGAGTATATGGGCTTATATCTATTTGCCGCTTTTGACCTTATCACTTCCGGTTGGTTTGCTGATTCTGCGCTGTTTTTTGGTCAAATTGCAGGCAACGATCCTGCTGTTAGCTACGATTTCTTTTTTGGTGATTGTTTGGTGGCTGTTGTTCCGTATTTTTGCCTATAAAAAATCTCATATCGGATTCAATCGCCAAACAATGATTATATGCTGTTTTAATCATTTGATGCTGAGAAAATATTATATTCCTTTTAAGAATATTCAGAAAATTGAAATTGACCAGAGTCTTTTTCAAAGAAGAAGCGGCAAGTGTAACGTCAAAGTTTATTTGTTTTTTGAAAAAAGAGCGGTTTGCCGTATCAAGCAGGTTTATAAAAAAGATTTTCTTGCCATGCTGAAGGAACAAAACAGACTGGTATATGCTTCAAAAAATGGATTATCTATCAAATGAATGTAAAAAACCGTAACTCCACTTAACGGTCGTGTGCGGATTGAAACAATGGCATAAAAAAAGCATCCGAAGGAAACTTTCGGATGCTTATTTTTTGGGGGAAACGCTGAATCTATCGGCTTTCCTGTTCTTTTCCCATAGGGAACCGGCTTTTCATGAGGGTTATCCTACACATTTCGTGGTGTGGAGAAGGATTATAAACAGGCTCTTAGGTACGGCTTTTCAGCCATGCGGTGAGGATGTCAATGGATTTTTGGGCAGCACTGCGGCTGAAAGAAGCATATTCCACCGCATCGTCTTCTTCGCTCATACTGTCTGAAATGGAACGCAGAATGGCAAAGGGAACACCGTTAATGCGGCAAACCTGACCGATACTGCCGCCTTCCATTTCACAGGCCACGGCACCAAAGCGTTCATTCAGACGCAGACGGTTCTCATGACCGCTGATGAACTGGTCGCCGGTGGCCACTGTGCCGACAAGATAGTTGGTTTCGCCAATGCTGTCACACGCCTTTGTCAGTTCCTGAATGAGGGCATCACAGCAGGGAATATAAACGATTTTTTCCTGCGGCAAAAACAATTCGCCCGGCTGATCTCCAATAATGGTGGTGTCCATATCATGCTGAACAACATTTTCGGCAATCACAACATAGCCGATATGGGTCTTTTGACTGGTACTCCCGCCGATACCCGTATTGATGATTCTGTCGGGATGATAGCGAAGAATCATGGTCTGGGCGGCCACAGCGGCGTTTACCTTGCCAATGCCGCATTGTGCCACAACGCAGGAATGCTGATCCATCATTCCTGTGGTATAGGTGATGCCGCTGATGATTTCTGTGTGGATATCCGTCATTTTTTCAATAAGGCCGTTGACCTCAATGGCCATCGCTCCGATAATTCCTGTCATAAAATAAGCTCCTTTACTGCTGATAATTTTGACTGTTTCCTATTATAGCATACTTCCATCATGAGAACAAGCCCTTGTGCAGACGGCGACCCACGGAAATCCATTTTGTTCCTGTGGAATAAGCCGTATGAAAGAACAGTTTCCCATTGTAGAAAACGGGAAAATCCATGGATTCAGGTTCCTGCCATATAAAAAGGCCCTCGATGGTATATCGAGAGCCAGAAAATATTCATCGGATAGTGTTTTCTTATGTATGGGAAGTAACGGTGCTGTCCTCTGTCGTGGAAGTGGTGGTGCTGTCCTCCGTCTTGGAGGTGGGCGTGCTGTCCTCGGTCTTGGAGGTGGGCGTGCTGTCCTCGGTCTTGGAAGTATCACTGTTTTCTTCGGTTTTCTGCGGTTCTGTAGTGTAGAAAATCTTTAATGCTCCCTGCACACTCTTTGTCTGAATCAGATTGTCGTTATTATTGGAGGTATCGGTATAAAGCATCATGTACTTACCGTTATCGGAAAGATAGGCGGGATAGGTGGTATCTGTATCGACACCTTCTTTATTGAACAGGTGGAAGGAACCGTTTTCTTTCACTTCACCAATGACACGCTGGGCATTTTCATCCAGTGCGGCGGGGTCGTATTCATAGAGTTCAACAATAGTTTGGGAACCGTTGACGGTGAAAATATAGCGGTAGCCTTTTTTGGCTCCGATGACTTCCGAAAGCATTTCTGTGGGTTCCGTGTTTTTGGGCAGATAATGGAGGGCCTTAAAGTAGCTGACCAGTCCGTCTAATGTGTTGGGATAGTCTGTTTGAGAGATGCTGTCCGGATCGACAGCTTGCGTGGTATCAATATTTTCATACTGCTGTCCCCCCTGAAAACAGCCGCTTAAGGACAATACAACAATGGCACACAGTACAGCAAGAATTATTTTTTTCATAAGTGACCTCCGATAAATGATGAATTTGATGTTTTGAAATCATAACAAGTCTATTATAACGCATTTCATTCGGTAATTCAAGTGGTATTCTTGGATTCGATTTAACGAGCAGGGATTCCCTATGTGTTTGGTCTTGATAAACGGAAGGTTATTGATGAAAAGACGGAATCCATCGGATTTTTGCTTTTTTGCAGGAACAGAGCGGCTTTTCATGCGGGTTACTTTATTTACACGGTTAGTGTATATGAAGCTATCAGACTTTTCATTTTTCGGCTGAGAGAACAAAAATCCTCTGCCGCAGACAGTATATTGTGCGGCAGAGGAGGCTATGAATTGATGAAAAAATCGCTGAATGATTCTATCACGCCGGCCGAATGTGTAGAAAAAGCTCGCATGAAAAGCCGGTTTCCGATTTAAGTACAGCGGAAAAGCTAACGTATGCAACAGTTCCTTAATGACGGTTATGGGTATTAAACGTGAACATATCTCCGAAGGGGTCATTATTGGCAGACGGCGGAACAGGATTCTGCTGCGTCTGTCCGTAACCGGCCTCAAAAGAAGTATTCTGCGGTGGTTGGTTTGGAACCGTCGGTTGGAAGGAATGCGGGGAGCCGGTAGGGAAGGAAGTATTCTGCGGTGGTGTATTGTTGGAGAAGGGTTGTTCAAAAGATGACCCATATTCCTGCCCGAAAGGCTGGTTGGGTGTTTGGCCATATCCCTGCCCGAAAGG
>CADCOZ010000044.1 GCA_902803125.1 uncultured Ruminococcus sp. | reverse complement strand
TACAGGCTGCTGGTCGTACTGGGTTTCTGCGGGGACCATCTTCAGGGACTTGGTCGGGCAAACGCCTACGCAGACAGAGCATCCCATACAATCCATCGGAGAGATGGCAAGGGTGTACTTATATTCGGTCTTGATAATGGGTTTCGGAGCGATCTTGGTGTTAGCCGGAGCCGCCGCCGCTTCTTCTGCGGACAGAGCAAACGGTCTGATGGTAGCGTGCGGACATACGAACGAACACTTGTTACACTTTGCACAGGTGTCAGCGTTCCATTCAGGCACCATCACGGCCACGCCGCGCTTCTCATAAGCAGAAGCACCCAGTTCAAAGGTACCGTCAACATGGTCAACAAAGGCGGATACCGGCAGAGAATCGCCGTCCATCTTGTCAACAGGCTCCAGAATGCTTTCAACCATCTTCACGGTCTTTTCTTTGCCGGTCAGGGTGCTTTCGACAGGTGCATCTACAGCCTCTGCCCAAGCAGCAGGTACTTCTACCTTCACAAAGGCAGTAACACCGGCATCAATGGCCTTGTGGTTCATGTCAACAATATCCTGACCCTTCTTCAGGTAGGACTTGGTGGCGGCATCCTTCATGTGCTGAACAGCCTCTTCAATGGGCATTACCTTCGCCAGAGCAAAGAAAGCCGCCTGAAGAATCGTATTGGTACGCTTGCCCATGCCGATCTGCTGAGCCAGGTCAATAGCGTTAACGGTGTACAGCTGAATGTTGTTCTGTGCAATATAACGCTTGGTAGCGGCATCGAGGTGCTTATCCAGCTCTTCGGGTGTCCACTGACAGTTGATAAGGAACACGCCGCCGGGCTTAACATCCTGCACCATCTTATAGCCCTTCAGGATATAGGACGGGTTATGGCAGGCCACAAAGTCAGCCTGATTGATATAATAAGGACTCTTGATAGGCTTATCACCAAAACGCAGGTGGGAAATGGTGATACCGCCGGTCTTTTTGGAGTCATACTGGAAGTAAGCCTGTACATACTTCTGGGTATAGTCACCGATAATCTTGATGGAGTTCTTGTTCGCACCAACGGTACCGTCGCCGCCCAGACCCCAGAACTTGCACTCGATGGTGCCTTCTGCGGCTGTGTTCGGAGCGGGCTTCTCTTCCAGTGACAAACAGGTAACGTCATCATTGATACCCAGTGTAAACTGTGCCTTGGGAGCATCCTTCGCCAGTTCATCATATACAGCAAAGACGCTGGAAGGCGGTGTATCCTTGGAACCCAGACCATAACGGCCGCCGATAACCTGAATACCGGTCTTGCCCTGTGCGGCCAGTGCGGCCACAACATCGAGGAACAGCGGTTCGCCCAAAGCACCGGGCTCTTTGGTTCTGTCCAGAACAGCAATCTTCTTGCAGGTGGCAGGAATAGCGGCCACGAGCTTATCAGCTCTGAACGGACGGTACAGTCTGACCTTCACCAGACCGACCTTCTCGCCTCTTGCGTTCATGTAATCAATAACTTCTTCTGCTACGTCGCAGATAGAACCCATCGCAATAATGACTCTCTCCGCATCAGCGGCACCATAGTAGTTGAACAGCTGATAATCTGTGCCGAGCTTCTCGTTGATCTTGCCCATATACTTCTCAACGATAGCCGGAACAGCGTCATAATACTTATTGCAGGCTTCTCTGTGCTGGAAGAAAATGTCGCCGTTTTCATGGGAACCTCTCATGAGCGGATGATCCGGATTGAGGGCTCTCTTTCTGAATGCCTGCACAGCATCCATATCGCACATTTCTTTCAGATCTTCATAATCCCAGATTGCAATCTTCTGGATTTCATGAGAGGTTCTGAAGCCGTCAAAGAAGTTGAGGAACGGCACTCTGCTCTCGATAGCGGTCAAATGAGCCACCGGAGCCAAGTCCATGACTTCCTGTGTGTTGGTTTCTGCCAGCATGGCGAAACCGGTCTGACGGCAGGCATACACGTCAGAGTGGTCACCGAAAATGTTCAGAGCGTGGGAAGAAACACAGCGGGCGGATACATGGAACACGCCCGGCAGCAGTTCACCGGCGATCTTGTACATATTCGGGATCATCAGCAAAAGACCCTGTGAAGCGGTAAAGGTGGTGGTCAAAGCACCGGCATTCAAGGCACCGTGAACGGTACCGGAAGCACCGGCTTCAGACTGCATTTCGGATACCTTCACGGTAGTGCCGAAGATGTTTTTCAGACCCTGTGCGGACCACTGATCCACATAGTCGGCCATCGGGCTGGACGGTGTGATGGGGTAAATACCCGCCACTTCTGTAAACGCATATGCGACATGAGCCGCTGCGTTGTTGCCGTCCATGGTTTTCATTTTTCTTGCCATAGGAATCGTCCTCCTTTTTATTTTTAAGGACAGCTCCACGCCGCCCTTAAATAAAATCATGGAACATACACAGGCTAAACCTATTGTATCATTAGTTATTGTAACACTTTTTTTTCGTCATGTAAAGTAGAAAAATGTAAATTATTTATATTTTTGCGAACACCACGGAATGTTGGAGGGCTTGAGTCTCGCCTGTCGGCTCGGTCAGGGTGCTTTGGCCTTGCGGCCAAGGTGTCCACCGGACACCCGCACTCCCTCCAACATTGATTTCCGTGGAGGAGAGAAGAAAGGTGTTGAAATTATAGAAAAGGTGTGGTATGATAGGGGTGTACCATGAGGCGGTGAGAAACCGCTGTTCCGGAAAGGGTGATTAGAATGAAGGCCACAAAGCACATTAAGACACTCAACAGTGCCAACCTGAAGGAGTCTGCTGTGAAGGGCGGCTGCGGCGAATGTCAGGCGTCCTGTCAGTCGGCGTGTAAGACTTCCTGCACCGTAGCCAATCAGAAGTGCGAGAAGTAATGCTCAGACACAAAGAAATGAATGTAAAGGGCGGATAGATATCCGCCTTTTATATTGCCGAAAGATAAACGGAGAGGAAAGTTTGAAAAAGAATGATACATAAATATAAACTGAACGGATACAATCTTTGTCTGGACGTTCACAGCGGTGCGGTTCATGTGCTGGATGATATCACCTATGACGTTCTGGACTACTGCGATGAAACCATGACCGCACAGGCACCGGCTGAAATGCTGACCGCTTTGTCCGACCGCTATGATACGGAAGAACTCAAGGAAGCCTATGCCGCTTTGTATGAACTGTATGAAATGGGACAGCTGTTTTCGCCGGATGATTACGAACAGTTTGCCGATTTGATGACCAAAGCACCGATCAAGTCTATGTGCATCAATATTTCCCATGACTGTAACCTGCGGTGCGAATACTGCTTTGCCGCTAAGGGCGATTTTGGTCAGGGTCGCTGTTTGATGTCACTGGAAACCGCCAAGAAAGCGATTGACTTTCTGATAGCCCATTCCGGCAGCCGTCACCATTTAGAAGTAGACTTTTTCGGCGGCGAACCGCTGATGAATTTTGAAGTCGTTAAGCAGACCGTGGCCTATGCCCGCAGTCTGGAAGAACAGTACCATAAGAAATTCCGCTTTACGATTACGACAAACGGTTTACTGCTGGATGAGGACAAAATCGAGTTTATTAACCGTGAGATGAATAACGTGGTGCTGTCACTGGACGGCCGCAAGGAAGTCAACGATAAACTGCGTGTCACCCCGAACGGACAGGGCTGTTATGATATCATTGTGCCGAAATACCAGCGGTTGGTAGCGTCAAGAGGCGATAAGGATTATTATATCCGCGGCACGTTTACGACTTACAGCAAGGACTTTACTGCCGATGTTCTGCATATGAAAGAATTGGGCTTTGAACAGCTGTCCATTGAACCGGTGGTATCTGACCCCAAACTGCCGTATTCGATTAAGGAGGAGGATCTGCCGATGGTATTTGCCGAGTATGAGAAGCTGGCCAAGACATTGATTGAAATGCGTCAGCGGGGCGAATACTTCAACTTCTTCCACTTCATGATTGATTTAGAGCAGGGTCCCTGTGCCATCAAGCGGCTGAGGGGCTGTGGATGCGGCAACGAATATGTAGCGGTCACCCCGCAGGGCGATATCTACCCGTGCCATCAGTTTGTCGGAGAAGAACAGTGGAAAATGGGCAATCTGCATGACGGTACCTTTGACGAGGAGATGAAACTGCGGTTTGCCCGTGCCAATGTCTATGCCAAGAGCAACTGTAAGAACTGCTGGGCAAAATTCTATTGCAGCGGCGGGTGTAATGCGAATAACTGGCAGTACGAAGGGGATATTCTGCGGTCGCACAAGGTCGGATGTGAGTTGGAAAAGAAACGGCTCGAATGTGCCATTATGATTAAAGCGGCCTTGGCTGATCAGGAAGATATGCCCAAAAGTACCTGTGACGGTGAGGACTGCTTTGCGGAGTGTCCATAACAAGCGGAATATTATGGAGGAAACACAGTATGAGTGAAGAAATAGAAAAAACAGTAAGCTTTAATATTTTAGGGGCTTGTGTTTCGAGAGATATTTTTTCCAGACAACCGAAATATGATATCAGGCAATTTGTTTCGTTTTCATCTCCTATGTCGATGTTTTTATCTCCGGGAGAACGGTTGTTGACGGAAGATGATATGAATGGTGTCAATGGATCGGCATTTTCTCAACGGTGCCTTTTGTTGGATCATAATAAAACAGGTTTAACATATCTTTCAAACAGATCTTCTGATTGGCTGATACTTGATTTTGCGGATATTCGGCTTCCGCTGATTCATTACGGAAATGGTCAGGTGCTGACGGAAACAAATTTGTTTTTGAAGAACAGGGCTGTATT
>CADCOZ010000043.1 GCA_902803125.1 uncultured Ruminococcus sp. | reverse complement strand
TGGTGACGATACCGGAACCGGTATGGCCGGAAGCCAAGCCGGAAAATATCCCGCTGGATATTGTGTATGAAGATGATGACCTGTTGGTGGTGAATAAACCAAGGGGTATGGTAGTGCATCCGGCGGCAGGCAATCCGGACGGGACACTGGTCAATGCCCTGCTGTACCATTGCGGGGATTCGCTTTCCGGCATTAACGGCGTTCTGCGGCCGGGGATTGTGCATCGGATTGATAAGGATACCAGCGGCCTGCTGATGGTGGCCAAGAATGACTTTGCCCATCAGCATTTAGCCGAACAAATCAAGGAACACAGCTTCACCCGCAAATATCAGGCGGTGGTGGCTGGCAATCTCAAGGACGATGCCGGCACCATCAATGCTCCCATCGGACGGCACCCGACCGAACGTAAAAAAATGGCGGTCACGTTCAAAAACGCCCGTGAAGCCATTACACACTATCGGGTGTTGGAACGCTTTGGCGCTTATACGCACATAGAACTCACCCTCGAAACGGGACGTACGCATCAGATTCGGGTGCATATGGCTTCTATCGGTCACCCCGTAGCCGGCGATCCCGTCTATGGCGGCAAAAAGTATCTGACTTCCTTGGGCGGTCAGTGCCTTCATGCGTATTATATCGCCTTTGTCCATCCCCGCAGCGGTGAAACGCTGTCCTTTGAGGCTCCTTTACCCCCGTACTTTACAGAGTTCCTGTCACAGCTTCGCTCCCGACAAGCCTAATGCTTTTACGAATGGTTGTCCCTGACGGAATGTGCGGGTGAACAAAACACCGCTTTATTCTGCATTTTCGTAAAATTTGCATGGAAAACGGCAAGACTGTTTTATCCCTTGCTTCTGTATAGTCCGTCTGTCTTGAACAGACGGACTTTTTTGTCGTTTTGGGAAAGAATCTGTCAAAAACCGTTTGAAAAAATTCAAAAATATATTATAATAAACTTGTAACCTTTTTCTTTGAAAAACATTATTAGGATAGGCGGGTGGAAATCGTGTTGTTCATCTATATGGCGATGCTTGACAATGAAGATGACCGTCAGCGGTTTGAAAGAATTTACCAGACAAACAGGGACTTTATGTATCATTATGCCTACCAGATTTTGCGGGACACGGCTTCGGCCGAAGATGCCGTACACGATGCGTTTTTATCGTTTGCAAAATACTATGACCGTTATCGGCACCTCGATGAGGTACAGACCCGCAATTTTCTTATTATCACCGTTCGGAATGCGGCGTTCAAGCAGTATAACCACCGCAAGCGGGAAACCGCTGTGGAGGATATTGAACAGGACGAAACAGGCACCATGCCAGATGTGGCGGTGACGGCAGAGCAAAAGGACGTAAAGCGTATCCTGTTTGACATGGTAAAGGCGATGGACAGCAAGTATAGTGATGTGCTGATGATGAAATACTACTATAATATGAGTATCAATGAGATTGCCGAACAGCTGGGGCTGACACCTCAGAACGTCAAGGTGCGTCTGCATCGGGGACGTGCCATCTTAAAAACAAAACTGGAAGGAGTTGGTATCGTTGAAGGATAAGGATTTTGAACAGCTGTTGCAGGACAGTATAAAAACCTATGGTCATGATTACCTGAACGGCACCGATCGGCTCCACGATATTCCCGTACCGCCCCATACGTTCCCCGCACAGTTCCTCCGTGACATTACCCTGCCTTCTGAAAAGCCGCAGAAGCCGTATCTGCGGGTGATTCGTATCTTATCGGCTTGTGCGGCGGTGCTGGTGGTGCTGACAGCCATTGTTGTGGTGCCTCTGCTGTTGAACAGCCGTCAGCAGATACAAACGTCAGAAACCTCTGTCGCCGGGCAATCGCCCTTTTTGACGGATACAGACACCCCTTCGCTGATAGATAGTTCTTCCAAAGGGATTGACACTTCCTCCTCTCAGCAGGAAGTACAGCCGTCCCGTTCTTGGCCGGAGCAGAACGCCTATCAAGACAATGCCGGTGAAAAAACGGATACGGCGGCGGAAGTGTCCCGTCCCAGTGGCTATAAGAGTTCTGAAGAACATGACAATGCTGTTTCCAGTTCCAAGGCTGAGAGTTATATGGCGGCAGAAGAACCGACAGAGGAACCGGCACCGGCCGAGGAACCGACGGTGGAACCGCAAGAGGAACCGGTTGAGCATCTCAATAGGGAAAATGTTCTTCCCAACGATACCGAAGTAACACTGCTTTACGGACAAACCCAAGTACCGCTGAACAAGGCACATTTTTCGGCACTGACCACCCTGATGGGCAACTGTATGGATTTCAAGTATCAGCAGACCCGTGCAGTGGATACAAGAGGACAGAGAACACAAATCTACTGTATGGCTCGGTCGGCAGAAGGAATGTTCCTGAACGGTCACACCTGCTATCAGGTACAGGCTGTTATGACGGAACAGATGTTAGTCGTTACGGCAGAGGAACCGAACGGCACGGTTTATTATCTCGTGAGTGCGGACGATGTGTTTTACGAAATATTCAGTATGGGCGTACAGATGATTTGTGCTAATGTGGGAGTACAAACCAGTGTGCCGGAACCCAGCACCGTTACTTCCACCGTCACACAACCTTCTCAGATCGTTTCAAAGCCCGTGTCGGAGGTTTCACAGGAGGAATCGTCTGAACAAAGCGGTTTGTCCCAAGACATGACCTCTGAATTGGTTTTCGGGCAAAAATCCCTGCGGCTTCGGCCGGAATATATTCCCGCCTTGTCGTCCCTGCTCTATAACTGCATGGCCATAGACTGTCAAACCATGACAGCCCCCGACCTGAGCGGTCAGCCGGTACTGATACGCTGTACCCTCTCTTCGGCAGAGGGAATCGTGGTAGATGAACTATACACCTATTACAAAATGGAAGGTGTGATGACCGATCAGGTACTGGTCATTACCGCAGTAGATCACGATGGAGAGCATTATTATCTGATCGAGAAAGACAATGATTACTACGACATCTTTTATACCGTGACCCAGTCGATTTATGAAAGCATTCGTGACCACAGCTGACAGGCTGCTGTGTCAGCCAAAAAACCGGACAACCCCGCAAGAGGTA
>CADCOZ010000042.1 GCA_902803125.1 uncultured Ruminococcus sp. | reverse complement strand
GATGGCCGTCAAAAACGAATGTCCGGCGGTGCATCAGGGACGGTGTGTGGTGAATCCGCTGAAAAAGTGCAAGTTCTGCTCGTCACAGGGGGAGAGCTTTCGTTTGGCCGGTGCCGTTTCGGTGCTGATGACCTACTATAAACTGACGGATACCATTGAGGACAGCGGTTTTTGGAAACGGACGGCGGCTCGTGTGCTGAAAGGTTTGATGAAACACAATTACCGCAGGGCGGCCAAGGCGTATCCTGTGATAGATGAATCGTGCCGTGCCATGATGGAACAGCAGAAAGAAGCAGAAGCGGCCGACAGCAGTATTGACCGTGCCGCTGACCCGACAGCCTCTTTGATCGCCTCTTTGTGCAGGGGCTTGAGCGAAGAGGAACCACAGCAAAAAATACTGGCCTCGTTCGGGTATTATCTTGGGCGATGGATTTATATCATGGATGCGGCCGATGATTTGGAAAAAGACCTGAAAGACGGCAGCTTTAATCCGTTTCGGAAACAATGCAGGGATACCATGGAGGAAACCATGCTGTATTGCAACGATGTGCTGAATATGACAGTGGCACAGATGATTTTGGCATATGATTTGTTGGAATTGACAGCATACAAAGAAATCCTTGACAATATCATATATAATGGGTTATCATTGCAACAGAAGTATCATTTATTTTCCAAAAAGAACGACAAAAAGCACCATAAAAAGTGTAAAAAAAAGGACAAGGATTATTATGACTATTTGGCCAACGGCGATAAGCGATGAAGGCCTTTGGATGACACGGGCGGCTGATGTATTGGCTTCTTCCGGCAGGGGTGAACGATATCAATCAATTTGTCAGGCTTTGCGGGAAGGGAACCTTCAGCAGGCACAGTACCGCTTTTTGTTAATCGAGCAGGATCCTTCTTCTGCCATCGGACATTTTCTGACAGCTTTTTTCCTCTTTTGTCGGGGTCATCTTTACCGTGCAGGACAGGAAGCGGTTCGTGCTTGTCAATGCGGGGACTGTTACAGCAGTCTGCGGCAGTTTTGTGAAGCAATTAAGGCGGCTGTCATGCGGGAGCAGGTCAATGAAGGAGAACAGGCCAATCCGAATACTTCGAATGAATCCGCCGGTAAGATATCTTGGTGTGATGGCGGGGCTTGTGCGGAAGGATCGTGCGATTGCTGTTCGTGCCTTTGTGAAGCATCTTCCTGCGGTTCTTAGAACCTGTTTAATATCTTGACCGCAGGGGAAGGCTTGATGAAATATCAACACAAAAGTTTTTTTGCAAGCTTTTCAAAGGCTTGTGGAGTGCAGGGGTAAAGCCCCTGCTGGGAGGTTTGGAGAGCAAAGCTCTCCAACAGGTTTAGCCGGCCTGGTGACTGCGTGTTGGAAAGCAGAAGAAAGGAAAGAAAGTATATGAGTGATCCGTATAAAGTATTAGGCATCGAGCCGTCCGCTACCGATGAGGAAGTGAAAAAAGCCTATCGTGAGCAGGCCAAGCGATATCATCCCGATAAATACGCCGACAGTCCGCTGGCGGATATGGCTTCGGAAAAGATGAAGGAAATCAACGAAGCCTATGACAGGATTCTGGAAGAGCGGAAGAACGCCAAAAGGCAAGGACAGAATTATGCGTCTTATCATCAGAACCGTTCCGATTTTGCACAGATTCGTGAGATGATCAACAGAGGCGATTTCAGCGGCGCAGAAGCGGCACTTTCTGCCATTCCGTCCGACCAGAGAGATGCGGAATGGTACTACCTGATGGGCATTGTGGTCTATCAAAAGGGCTGGCTGGAAGATGCCTACAATTATTTCCAAACGGCCTGCCGCATGGATCCGAACAATGCGGAATACCAGTCCATTTATCGGCGGGTACAACAGCAGAGAGCCGGCACACAAGGCGGTTATCAAACAGCAGCAGCCGCATCACCGGGCTGCGGCTGCTGCGATATCTGCACCTGTCTGTTGTGTTCGGACTGTTTATGTCATTGCTGCCGCGGTTAAGTGCCAAAGGGCAAGACATTTTTACAAAGCATCATAGGGCGTTATCGGGAACCTTCCTCGATGAGGGAGGTTCCCGCCGCATTTACAGGAGGATTTTTTGTATGAAACAGGCACAAAAAATAGCGTTAAGCGGTTTGCTGACGGCTTTTGCGGCCGCCATGATGATGGTGGCCAACTTGATTCCGGCGGGTTCATATGCCTTGCCGGCGGTGTCGGGCATGATCATTTATATCCTGTCCTTTACCGTGTCCCGTTCTTATGCGTGGGCATCCTTTACGGCGGTTTCTATCCTGTCCTTTTTTCTGTGTGCGAATAAGGAGGTTTCCTTGACGTTTATCCTGTTTTTCGGCTACTATCCGATGCTGAAAATCCTGATTGAAAAAATCAAATGGAAACCGGCGGCCTATCTTGTCAAATTGGCCGTATTTAATGCGGCCGCCATTACGATCTATTGTTTACTGCGATTTTTGTTTTCTTTGCCCGAAGATGCGTTTGAATTTTTCGGTATCAATATGCCGCTGATTTTCCTGCTTGTCCTGAATATTGTCTTTCTTTTGTATGATTATGCCATTTCAGCCTTTATGAAGGCCTACGTTCCAAAAATTTACAATTTTGTTACAAAAATAATGCATAGATTTTAGTCTATATTGCACAAAAGTGAAAGCTAATTTCAGCAATTTGTTGAAGAAAGACGGGCTGATTTGTGGATTGTGTGGATTTTTATAAAAAAGTGAATAAAGTTTGTTAATATGTCATAAATAATATCGTTATTTTATACATATTGACGATTGATAGAAAATGAAGAATATGATATAGTTATAACGATCTGCCGATGAAAGTGGATTCATTCGGTTACAAATTTGTAAAAATTGTGAAAGGTCGTGTAACATTCTCATGGAACGAAAAGCCGCAAAACTCACAAAAAAATCATTTTTCCGATGGATGGCTGTTATCTGTGTGTTGGCTCTGATTCTGACGGCGGTTCCGCTGGTATCGCTGAGAGCATCTGCCCATATTCCCATCTATGGCAAAACAGAAACCTCTGTCAATCTGCGGACAGGAGCAGGAACGGAATATGCCTCTCTTCAGGTGCTGAAAAAGGATACGACGGTTACCCTTCTGGACAGAAGCAATCCCAACTGGTACAAGGTGCGTTTGGGTGATGGCACCATTGGCTACTGCTATGCGGCCAGTATTGATATTCTCAACGACTGCAAATCGACTGATTACCTCAATT
>CADCOZ010000041.1 GCA_902803125.1 uncultured Ruminococcus sp. | reverse complement strand
GGGAGGTTTGGAGGGCAAAGCCCTCCAACATTCCGGGGGGTTAGCCGACGATTTTGTAGCCGTGTCGGGCGAGGCTGTCTTTGATGCGCTGGATATGTTCGTGGTTGCGGGTTTCCATGGAAAGACGCAGGTAACAGGAGTTGATGTCGGTGTTCAGGTCGGCTCTGTCGTGGCTGACCGCAACGACATTGGCGCCCAGTTCGGAGATGATGCGAGCCACATTCTGAAGTTCGCCGGGCTTGTCGGTTAAGGCAATCGTGAATTCGGCCAGACGACCGGTTTTTTGCAGGCCTCTGTCGATGACACGGGACAGAATCGTTACATCAATATTACCGCCGGATACCAGACAGCAAACCTTCTTGCCTTTGATGGGGAACTTGTCAAACAGGGCCGCCGCAACCGATACCGCACCGGCACCTTCGGAAATCAGCTTCTGCTTTTCAATCAGGGTCAAAATGGCGGTGGCTACTTCGTCATCGGTTACCGTCATGATTTCGTCTACATACTGACTGCACAAGTCAAACGTCAGTTCACCGGGGGTTTTTACGGCGATACCGTCGGCAAAGGTGTTCACGCTTTCCAGCGTTTCAATCTGACGGTGTGCCATGGAAAGATACATGGAAGGAGCACCGGCTGACTGGACACCGTAAATCTTGATGTTCGGGTTCAGGGACTTGATGGCAAACGCTACGCCGCTGATCAGACCGCCGCCGCCGATCGGCACAATGACGGCATCCACGTCCGGAATCTGATTCAGAATTTCCAGACCAATGGTACCCTGACCGGCAATTACCATTTCGTCGTCAAACGGATGCACAAACGTGGCACCGGTTTCCCTTTGTAATTCAACCGCTTTGTCGTGGGCATCATCATAAGTACCCTCTACCAGACAGACTTCGGCTCCGTAACTTTTGGTGGCCTCCACTTTTGAAATCGGTGCCGCATTGGGCATACAGATAATGGACTTGATGCCGTAACGCTGTGCCGCACGAGCCACACCTTGTGCATGGTTGCCCGCAGAACAGGCAATCACGCCTTTGGCTCTGTCCTCTTCCGAAAGCTGAGAAATCTTGTAATAAGCTCCTCTGGCCTTGAAAGCACCGGTAACTTGTAAGTTCTCGGTTTTCAGATACAGGTCGCAGTCATCGCTCAGGTTGGTGGCATGAATCATATCCGTGGGACGAATGACTTCCTTCAGCACATAAGACGCATGATAGATTTTATCGAGTGTCAGCATAGTATTTTATCCCCTTTTTCCATTGTTTCCTTCCGCAGTTTGGTTTTGCGAACGGTCGTTTAACAGAGTAACCGCATCGGTTCCATCTGAAGCTAACATTATATATGCAAAACAGGTGACGAGGCCAAGGCACAACGGTTCGCTTTTGCTATGCCGGTCACCGCAAAAGCCCCTTTCCTACTGCTGTTTGCTCTGTTAATCATACTGCACTTACTATAACATACTGCTTTTTGACAAAAAAGTCAATGTTTTATTTTTTCGGCAGAAAGACAGTTGTTCACACTTCGGCGGCGGTCAAATATCAGCCAATTTTCACTATTTGTATATTTTGATAAAACTTTTTTCAATTCATTGAAAAATTATGATATTCTGTCAATTGACTGTTTATGAAGAAATGGTAAAATTATTATGAGGATTTTATGAACGGTTTGTTAAAATTATCTCAAACCAAAAAAATTATAGGAGGTTAGCCCATTGAGCAGAAAGTCTTTTTTCAAATCCTGTGCCGCAGTTGTATCAGCGGCCGTCCTGACAGCTTCGGTTTCCATGACACCGACTGTCACCCTTTCCGCTTCAGCCGCCGAAACAGAAGGCGTGATTCCTTCACGGCTCTATGGTGTCAGAATCGTTGACACAGACGACTACATCACAGCTGTTCGGCACACTATGCAGTCCACAGCCGCTGTACGGGCCGCGGAGGACGCTGTTAACAACTACGTTGCGGAAGTCGATCTGAGCAAAAGCCCGTATTTCCCGGAGGTAGACAGTCAGGGCGGCATCGGTTCCTGCTGTGCCTGGTCAAACGTCTACTATCAGTTCACCTATGAGATGAACAAGGCTCTTGGCCGCAACACGACCCATGAAACCACCTTCCAGCCGCTGTTTATTTACAACCTGATTGTCGGCGGCAACAATACCGGTACCGTCCCGTGGGATATCTACGAATTCCTGAACAGCAACGGCTGTGTCACCTACGAATATGTTCCCGATAAGAACAACTACAGCACTTGGAACGCTGACTATGAAACATGGCGGGAAGCCAATAACTACCGTGTCAGCAATTATATGTATTACGAAAATGTCGGTTATAAGAACTCCCGCATTACCTCGGTCAATGACCCCGATATTGCCGCCATCAAAGCGACCCTTCGCAACGGCGATATCATTTCTTTCACCGGCTGGATCTGGTCCTATAAAACCATGACACTGAAGCCCGCTCCGGACGGTTCCAAGGTCAATGCCGGTCTGGAAGGCCAGCAGGTTATCTATAAGCAGGTTGGTTCGGACGGCTGTCATGCTATGACGATTGTCGGCTATAACGACAATATTTGGACAGATGTCAACGGCAACGGCCAAATTGATGCGGGTGAGATGGGTGCCTTTAAGATGGTCAACTCTCACGGCAAAGGCTATGCCAACAACGGCTTCTGCTGGATGGCGTACGATTCCCTCAACCAGCAGTCAGTCGTCAAGGGTGTCAACTATGAGGAGTACAGAAACCCCTCCATGATCACCTTTGTCAAGCTGAATGTCGATAAGGATTTCAAATCCTCCAATATCTATCTGAAGTATACCCTCAATACCAACAACCGCACCGATAATTACCTTTCTATTACGGCTACCCGCAAGAAGGACGGCGTGAAGTTCACCAAAAAGACTGCGCCTTACTTCCAAGTAGCACAGAACTGGGGTCAGCACCTGTCTTATGACGGCACCGCCAATGCCGGTGACGGTACGATGATCGTTGACCTTGACAACATTATCCCCGGTCTGAACTCCGATAACTTCCATGAATATGACTGGAGTGTTTCCTTTGCCGATGTCGGCGGCGACAATGCGGCTCTGACCGTGAAAGATGCTATCGTGGTGGACGAGAACGCCGGCCGCACCTATCCGCTGAATACGTCCTTTCCCTTCCAGGTCAACGGCACCACTAAGACCGTGCCGCTGAAAAGCTACTATCAGTTCTCCAAGATGACCCTGACCGCTCCGGATAACGCTTATGTCGGCGGCGAGGTCAAGTTCGTAGCCAAGGCTGAAAACGAAACCAGAGGTTCTGCCGCTATCAAGTATCACCTTTCCATCTCTCGTGACGGCAAGGTTGTTGCTAACAAGTATACAAAGGGTACCTCTATTGATACAACCAACAAGACCAGCGTTATTAAAATCAGCTGGACACCGTCCAAGGCCGGCGACTACACCGCAGTTCTTACGGCCGCAGATGCGAACGGCG
>CADCOZ010000040.1 GCA_902803125.1 uncultured Ruminococcus sp. | reverse complement strand
GTGCAGGTCAAACACAGCGAATTTTGGAAGGGGGTTTGGGGGAAAACTTTTTTTTGCTAGAAAAAGGTTTCCCCCAACGGGGTCCAGGGGCAGCGTCCCTGGTGGGGTTTGGGGCAAAGCCCCAACTATACCAGGGAGTTGCGGACGGTCTGCATACGGGCATCAAGGGCGGCACTGGCGTTGGCACAGTCGACTAATTCACGGGTCAGGGCTTCCTGCGTTTGGGTGGGAAGGTTCTTTTTGTATTTGAGCTTGTGCTCCAGACTGGCCCAGAAATCCATGGCGATGGTGCGGAGCTGTACCTCAACCTTGACGCTTCGCTTCTCGTTTTCCAGATAGATGGGAACAGAAATCAGCAGGTGCAGACTGCGGTAACCGCTCGGTTTGGGGTGCTGGATATAGTCCTTGCGGCTGATCAGCGTAACATCGTCCTGCTGTAAAAGACAATTGGCTAAACGATAAATATCGTCCTGAAAAGAACAGATGACCCGCACACCGGCAATATCATTGATGTGTTCCTCGATGGCTTCTAACGTGCGGGGAATGTTCTTGCGGATAACTTTGCGGATAATGCTGTCGTAATCCTTGACACGGCTTTTGATGGATTCAATCGGGTTGCCGTCATAGATCAGGGAAAACTGTTCGTTGAGTACCTTGAATTTCGTTTCTACCTGCATGATGGCACAGCTGTAATAGGCAAAAAACTGTTCTACCGGCAGCAGCTGTTCCTGCACTATGTCAAGAATCTGTTCTTCACTGAAATTGAGCTGTTGTGTGAATTTTACCAACTCCATAGCGACCTTTTCGGGCTGTTGGAGAAAATCGTTCGGCAGGGATTCGTCTGACATGACGGCTTCATCTCCTTTCGGCGGACAACAGACGGATTGATACAATTATTCGATGGAAAGAACCGTGTAATCCTTATCTTCTACAGCCTTCTTTAATACGGCATCGTCTACATCTGTCAACAGGGTCACAACGGCACAGTTCTTTTCGTGGCTGACATCGGCACCGGCCACACCGTCAAGGGCTTCCAGTGCTTTTTTAACGGCGGCTTCACAGTGGCCGCACATCATTCCTTCAATCTGCATGGTTTTTGTCATAAAAGTTTCCTCCTTTGCGGTTTGTCGGCGGGTGAATACGGTCAGATCCTGCGGCGTAACAGCAGAAGACCGCTTTTTATCGTGCCGCGGGTCATACAAACGACAGCGGTTCAGCCGCAGGGCGTTCGTGATGACGAAGACACTTGACAGACTCATGGCGGCGGCTCCAAACATCGGTGTCATGGTCAGTCCCAACGGGGCATAGACCCCCGCCGCTAACGGAATCAGCAGGACATTATAGAACAATGCCCAAAACAAATTTTGCTTGATATTTCGATAAGTTTGACGGGAGAGCCGCACGGCGGCGGCGGCATCGGATAAACGGCTTTTCACCAACACCACATCGGCGGCTTCTATCGCCACATCCGTACCGGCTCCGATAGCCATCCCAACAGCGGCAACGGTCAGGGCCGGAGCATCGTTAATGCCGTCCCCCACCATGATGACACGCCCTTTTTCCGACAGCTCCCGCACGATTTCGCCCTTTTCGTCCGGCTTGACTTCAGAGAGTACCGCATCGACCCCCGCCTGCTGACCGATAACGGCGGCGGTCTTGGCATTGTCGCCCGTCAGCATGATCACGGACAGACCCATATTTTGCAGTTCATGGATTGCTTGGGCGGAATCCTCCTTGATGGTATCGGCGGCGGCTATCATGCCGAGCAGAACATCATTCTTCGCAAAAAGTATAGGCGTTTTTCCCTGTTCGGCGAGGGCATCAGCTTGCTGACGAAACGCCGGTGCTATGGTACAATGCTGTGCCATGAACGAAAGACTGCCGCCCAACAGAATGTCACCGTGCTGTTCTGCCTGTACGCCGCTGCCGGTCAGGGTGCGGAAATTGTCTGTCGGTTCAGCAGGAATGCCATGTTCCTGTGCATAACGGCTGACAGCGGCGGCTAACGGATGTTCGCTTTTTTGTTCCAGTGCCGCCGCCGTCAGCAGAAGTTCCCGTTCGGTGACCCCTTCGGCGGGCAGGATATCCGTTACCGTTGGCTGACCGTGGGTAATGGTGCCGGTCTTGTCAAGGATAACGATGTCGGCCTGACCGGTTTCCTGAAGGGCTTGTGCAGTTTTGAATAAAATACCGTTTTTGGCACCAACCCCACTGCCCACCATGATAGCCACAGGCGTGGCCAGTCCCAAGGCACAGGGACAGGATACCACCAATACGCTGATACCTCTGGCCAGAGCCACCCCGACAGCGGCACCGCACAGCAGCCATATCACGGCTGACAACAGAGCGATACCCATCACGGCAGGCACAAAGTATAGGGAAATGCGGTCGGCTAACTGAGCAACAGGGGCTTTGGTAGCGGCGGCCTCGCTGACCAGAGCGATGATCTCCGACAGCGTGGTATCCTCTCCGACACGCACCGCTTCACATTTCAAGTAGCCGGAGCGGCTGATAGTGGCAGAAGCAACCGTATCGCCGGCGGCTTTATCCACGGGAATGCTTTCCCCCGTCAGGGCAGATTCATCAACAGAGCCTTCGCCTTCCAAAATAAGGCCGTCCACAGGGATACTTTCTCCCGCCCGCACCACAAAGACATCGCCTTTTTTAACGGCTTCTATCGGCACGGTGACCTCCTCTCCGTTTTGGAGCAAAACGGCGGTTTTCGGTGCTAAAGACATTAAACTTCTCAAGGCATTGGTGGTACGTCCTTTGGCATAGGCTTCTAAGGTTTTGCCAACGGTAATCAGCGTCAGAATCATGGCGGCCGATTCAAAATAAAACTCATGCTGAAGGTGCATGGCATGGTCCTGCTGACCGTTCCGAACGGCTTCAGTCATGATAAACAGTATCACGGTACTGTAAAGGAACGAGGCGGCCGCCCCCATAGCAATCAGCGTGTCCATATTGGGCGATAAATGCAGCAGACTGCGGAAGCCGCTGATAAAAAATCGCTGGTTAATGACTAAGATAAGCCCCGACAACAACAGCTGTACCAGTCCGAGAGCAACGACATTTCCCTCTAAGAACGGCGGCAGCGGCCAGCCGAACATCGCCGCTCCCATCGAAAAATACAGCAGGATCAGCAAAACAGCAACCGAACTCCATAAGCGTTTTTTGAGCCGAGGCGTTTCTTTATCTGTCAGGAAGTCTTTTTCCGCAGCAGAGCGGGAAGTATCGGCAGAAACTTTTGGCGAAGCCCCATAGCCGGCCTTTTCCACCGCACGAATAACAGCCTCTTCGCTCACATCGCCCTGTACCCCCATAGAATGGGTCAGCAAACTAACCGAACAGGCTGTCACGCCATCCAACTGCCCAACCGCCTTCTCTACCCTTGCCTGACAAGCCGCACAGCTCATCCCCGTCACATTATACTGCTTCATTTCTTCCCTCCCTGAATGTTGGAGGGCTTTGCCCTCCAAACCTCCCAGCAGGGGGACTCCCCCTGCACCCCCGTTGGGGGAAACCTTTTTCTAGCGAAAAAAAGGTTTCCCCCAAACCCCTTTCCAAAATTCGCTGACTTGATCTAAATCGACATTATTCGCTATTCGCTATTTCCGTGTCAGGGGCTTTCAGCGGAAAGTTCCCCTGACTTATGGAACAGATAGCATATGAACACAGCCCCTCAGCTGTGTTCATAATGTGTTCTATTAGGCTGTGGCAGAGGCCGCACTTTCGGCCGGCACGGAACTTTCAGCAGAAGCAGTGCTTTCGGCCGGCACGGAACTTTCAGCAGAAGCATCACTCTGGGAAGAAACGGAACTTTCATCATAAGTAATGGCAGACGTTTCTTCTGCTTCCATTTCCTGAATAGAGTTCAGCACCTCGTCCATGTATTCGATGGTATACTTTTCTGCCAAGGATTGGTAGGTTTCTTCAAAGTCTGTTTTTCTCATCACGGTATCAACAGAAAGCTGCCAAGCGGGATCGCCGTCCCCGACAAAATACATGATGTGATAGCCGTAAGTAGTTTTGACAATGCCGGTGTCACCGGGCTTTCTTTGACTGTCAAACAGCCAGTCGTTGAATTCCGCTACCATCTGTCCTTCGGTTACGTCCTCATACAAACCGCCTTTGGCTTTGGAACCGGTATCATCGCTGAACTGACTGGCCAATGCGGCAAACGCTTCTTCTGTTTGCTCGCCGGCTTTCCAACTGTCATATACCTCATTCGCCTTTGCTAAAGCGGCGGCATTGGCGGCATCATCGGTGGCGGCAGAATCCGATTTATAGGAATCGGGTGTAAAGAGAATATGCCGTACATTCTTAGTGACAGTTTCATCACGATAAGCGGTTTTGGTCACCATCAGTACCGTATAGGAATTGGCATTTTCAATAACGGTGGTGTCCAGATTCTTGCGGGACAGGTCGAAAATCCATTTGCCGGCATTGGAGGTAACCTCATAAGCATATTTCTCGTAGGCAATATGATCGAGTTCGGCATCAATGGCCACCGTCAGTTCGTCGCCCGACAGTTCACTGCCGGTTGAAGACGATACCAAGGAGGGATTTTTGGTCAGGTAATCCTTGATATACTTCTTAAACTCCTCTGCGGTATGGCACTGCGATAAATTATCGGCATAGGCCTTGGCCTTTTCCTTGGCGGCTTTTTGGGCGGCTTCATCAACAGAGGCATCGCCGGAGGGCGCAAAGCTGAAATTATACTGTAAGAAGTCAGCGTATTGATAGCTGGTCTTATTTTCCTCAAAGTATTTTTCATACTCTGCATCGGTATAGGTATAGCCGTTGTAGACCTGTGTATAGTACTTGTTGGCCAAAGCGGTCATCTTGGCATAATCACGAATCATCTCTTCGGTAATGCCTTCCCCGAACACGGACAGAATGTAGTCATCAAATTCCATACCGATGGACTGTGCCGAAGATTTGATATTCTGCATGGTGATTTCGATGTTGTCCAAGTCGGTATCGTCCAGTGCAACGCCGTCCTCTTTGGCGGCTTCACACAACACGAGTATCTGCTGTAAGTACAGCTTGGTTTCGTCCATAAAGACATCGAACCAAGTAATGCCCTGTTCTTCGTTATAATATTGTTCCTTCAGGTTCTTGGTAACGTCCAATCCCTGATAGGCGGCATACTCCTGCCGATTGGTGTAGGTATTATTAAACAGGAAAGATACGATCGGCTTGCGGAACTCAAAATTGTCGGACTTGGCCGCCACAGCATCTGCGGCAATTGTCTGACTGCCGGAATTGACAGAGGAGCTTTCCGTTTTGCTTTCGGTATTATTATTGTTGTTGTTATCAGAGGAACCGCAGCCGGTCAAAGCGGCTGACAGCAGCAAAGAAGCCACTGCCGCAATCACAAGCAGACGTTTTCTAAAGGGGTGGTTATTGAACATATGAACATCTCCTAACATTTTCCATTTAACACTTGTTTCATATCTGTGCCGTGCGGATTTTTTTGAAGCATCATTTTTTCGATAACAAGAAAAAATGTGCCGTGCTAAGAGGTCAAGAAGGCTCTCAGCACAAAAAATTCCGATAATAATCATATCAAAAAAAACGGCGGGAAACAATACTTTTTCTTAAAAATTTATTGACAGGGGTGTTTTTTGTACATTTCTGACGAAGCTATTCTGAAAAACAGCCAAAAAAGACAGTCAGTTTTGATAAAAAAGCCGCAAGAAACCGCCGAAGGTATTGACGATATCCCGCTGTTTATATTACAATGTATCAAGAGAAGGTATATACTGTTGTGAAAACAATTAAGGGGAAAAGAGAGAAAAGAACGATGAACAAGATATTATCCATCAAAGCCTTGGTCTGCGGGCGGGAGGATTTCAATTTTTCAGAGTTGTATATCAATGCCGACAGCGGGGAGGAAACCCTTCCGATCAATGTTTTGCTGTTGGAGCATCGCCGCTTCGGTCATGCACTGGTGAATACGGGCTGTACCGAACAGATGAAAAAACATAAAACCCGCTACCTGCAATACCGCCAGCGGCATAAGGTACATATAGAAAAAGAGGACAGCATTGTGTTTCAGTTACAGCAGGATGGTCTGGATCCTCGGCTCATTAAAAGAGTCCTGCTGACACATTGCAGTCCGGAATGCTGCGGAGCTTTGCCGCTGCTGCCGCATTATGAAATCGTGTCGAGTGCGCAGGTGCTGGGGGTTTTGAAAGCCGGTGCTTGGGAAGAGGATTTAATGAAGCAGGTACAGCCTGACCCGTCTGTACCCATTCGGGCGGCCGGTCTTTTTCAGGGGGATACCCCTGTGCGGGCATATTTCAAATGGATTTTCGACATCTTTGGCGACGGTTCGGTGCTGTCGTTTGATTTAAGCGGTCACCGCTCGGAAATGACAGGCTTTTATTTTACCGAAAGCCGTCTGCTGTATGCCGCCGATGCCGCCGTGGACGAGCGAGTGCTGACACAGGAGTTAGTGCCGAGTGAAAAACTGCTGTCCATGCAGTCGTATCCCGACGCTTATTTAATGACATTGATGGCTCTGCGGCGGCTGTATCGGGAACACCCCGAAATCACTATTCGATTTTTACATTCGGCCCATTGGCCGGCTATCGAAAGCTGACCGCTTTGTCAGCTGTTTTCCACAAAAGAGAGGTGAAATGTGGTGGGAGATCTTTTGGAAACCGTCACCTTTATGCTCCGTATCGGCGTTCCGATTGTAATGCTGATTATCATGATTCTGAGTTTTCTTTCGCTTCGTTCCGGACGCCGTGAAGAACACGCCCTGATTGCTCTGGACGATGAGGACAGAAATATCCGCTATCCCGTATTGTATTGGGAAAATTCCTTGGGACGCAGCCGCAATTCGGACATTCATATCCCCGATGCCACCGTTTCAAGGGATCATGCCGTACTGCTGCGGCGTGAAGCGGGCTGGTTCATTACGGATACCGGTTCACGCTCCGGTGTCTTTGTGAATAACCGCAAAATTGCCGGACGGCATCCGGTGTTTGTGGGCGATCAAATCACCCTTGGCATGACGACCCTGACCCTGCGGCGAGCTGATGACCCCACAGAAGCCAATCAGCGGAGAAAACTGAAACCGCCTGCTCCGCAAAAAACGATTCCCGGTTCTATCCTGTTGGCACTCATTACCTCCTTAATGCTCATTCTGCTCGTAGAAGGCTCGGTTTATGCACAAAATGTCGATGCCCTGCCGCATACCCTGATTTTCTGCGGCATGATTTGGCTGTTCTATCAACTGTCCGTCCATGTTTTCCACCGAAAGAACTTTGAACTGGAATCTCTGGCTCTGATGCTGTCGGGAACAGGCATTGTCCTGAATGCCCTGCACGACACCAAACAGGCCTATTCCCAGCTGATTGCCCTGACACTGGGCATCCTTTTCTACTGCTTTATGATATGGTTCATTGGCAGTCCGGACAGGGTCATGAAATGGCGTATTGTCATCTATCTGCTGGCCATTGGTCTGCTGGGACTGACACTGGTGCTGGGCAAATCGGTCAACGGTGCCAAAAACTGGATTTTCATCGGGCCGATTTCTGTTCAGCCTTCGGAATTTGCCAAAATCGCCCTGATATTTGTGGGTGCCTCTACGCTTGACCACCTGCAAACCAAGAAAAACCTGTTGGGGTTCATTCTGTTCACGGGCATCTGCGTGGGAATGTTCTTCCTGATGAGCGATTTCGGCACGGCTCTGATTTTCTTTGTGACCTTTTTGGTCATCGCCTTCATGCGTTCGGGCGACTTCAAAACCGTCATTTTAGCGATTGCGGCGGCGGTCATTGGCGTACTGCTGATTCTGACCATCAAACCGTATATTGCGGAACGCTTTCAGGCATGGGGACACGTCTGGGACTATGCCGACACGGCAGGCTATCAGCAGGTCAATGTGCTGATTTGCAGTGCCAGCGGCGGAATGTTCGGTCTGGGACTGACAAGGGGCTTTCTTCAGTATGTGTTCGCTTCGGAAAGTGATTTGGTTTTCGGACTCATCAGCGAAGAGATGGGATTGATCGTGGCTCTGCTGATAAGTGTAGTAATCGGCGGCTTTATGATTTATGCCCGTGCGGTCACAACCCGCAGCCGTTCGGCGTTTTATTCGATTACCGCTTGTACGGCGGCAGGACTGTTGGTATTCCAAGCGGCTTTGAACATTTTCGGTGTAACCGATATTTTGCCCCTGACCGGTGTGACTCTTCCGTTTGTCAGCTACGGCGGCACCAGCATGATAGCCTGCTGGGGACTGCTGTCCTTTATCAAAGCCGCCGATGAACGCACCTATTCCCAGAAACTCAGAGGAAACCCTCGCCCCAACACCAAAGAATAGCCCCTTGCGGAATGTTGGAGGGCTTTGCCCTCCAAACCTCCCACCAGAGGCTCTGCCTCTGGAC
>CADCOZ010000039.1 GCA_902803125.1 uncultured Ruminococcus sp. | reverse complement strand
TCAAGTCAGCGAATTTAGGGAGGGGGTTTGGGGGAACCCCTTTTTTCGCCAGAAAAGGGGTTCCCCCAACGGGGTGCAGGGGCAGAGTCCCTGCTGGGGTTTGGGGCAAAGCCCCAACACTCATTCGAGGTTGCGGGTGTGGAAAAGGATGGCAGAGAGGGCGGCGAGGGGGGCGGTTTCAGCTCGGAGAATGCGGGGGCCTAAGGTGGCGAGGGCGGCACCGTGGGCGGTGAGGAGTTGGACTTCCGATTCTTCGAAGCCGCCTTCGGGGCCGGTGAAGATGGCAAGGGAACGGCAGGATTCCGGCAGGAGGGAACGCAGGGGAGCACCGCCGCCTTCGTAAAACAGAATGCTTTTTTCGAAGGAGGAAAGAGAAAGGGCGGCTGTTTTCAGGTCGGTGAAATCTTCAACGGCGGGAATGATGGCTCGCTGTGACTGCATGGCGGCCTGTTCGGCAATCTTTTGATAGCGGATACGCTTTTTTTCGGCGGATTTGGGGTCGGGACGGGAAATACAGCGGGCGGTCAGGACGGGTACAATACGGTGTACGCCTAACTCGACAGACTTTTGAATGACGTGTTCCATTTTGTCGCCTTTGGTCAGAGCCGCCATCAGTGTGATGTCAATGGTTGGTTCGTGCAGGCATTCGGATGCCGATACCACCTGTACCAAAACGCCTTCGGGCGATATTTTTTCGATGCGGCAGAGATGCTCCACCTTGTTTTTGTCACAAAGCGTCAGCAGTTCGCCAACGGACTTCCGCAGGGATTTTGTAATGTGGTGGGCGTTTTCGCCGGTAATCAGATATGTTTGCGTTACGTTTTCAACAAAAAACCAATCCATGATCATTGACTCCGTTCAATTTTGATAGCCTTCGGCGTTTTCGGGCACAGGAACAGCGGCGGCCGGCTGGCGGCGGTTTGTCTTTTTGAGGATCAGCTTCCGCAGTTTTTGCAGGCGAAAACGGTTGTATCGCTGGATGATAATAAACGGTGTATTCCCCAGCAGAAGCAGAAGGCTCAGGATGAGTGCCAAAGTGAACGGATTCAGGATAAAGAGAACGAAGGCCAGCGTACAGTTCATGACATGGTTCCATTCGCCCCGACAGGTTTCGGTAATGAACCGGTCGACATAGTCCAAAGAAACGGTTTCCAAATGTTCCTTGGAAAAGCCGTTTTTGCCAATGTACTGCGGCAGGTGATCTTTCCAGCGGTTGATTTTCAGGACATCGGCATAGAACTTGCCGTTTCTTTCCCAGCGGTGCGGCCGGTACATTTTTTTGTCCGGAGAAAAGGCGGTTTCATTTCTGGCAATACACCAAATGAGCATGGCGGTGTGCCACAAAACGCCTAAAATGAGGTTGATAAACAATACTTTATGAAGCGGCATATTGTCCAGCATGAAAAAAAGCTCCCTTCGTGTCGAAATGAGAATACAACTACATTATAACGCAATAGGCATTATTTTGCAAGTGCGGAACGCTACCTAAGAACAGCCACTTTGGGGAACCTCTTCCCGAAATTCGATAAGTTTTAGATTAAGAAAATATTATTCACTATTCATTATTTCTCTCCTTCCCGAAATTCGCTGACTTTGACCTGTCCAAAAGTCGTCTGACACACAAAGCAAGCACTTGTTTTTTTTCGAAAAAGAGTATTGTTATTCTGTAAAAAGAATGGTACAATAGACAAGAGTACAGCCAATATCTTTAGGAAAGGGAGTGTGCATCATGGCAGACAATATGACAGCGGCAGAACAGTTGGTTGCCCTATTGAAAGCCAAACAGCTTCATGCGGCTACCGCAGAGAGCCTGACAGGCGGCTTGACAGCAAAAAAAATCACCGATGTGGCGGGAGCCTCTGCGGTGTTTGAGTGCGGGGTTTGTTCCTACTCGAACCGTATCAAGCATGAGATTTTGGGCGTGAGCGAAGAAACGCTTGCGGTTTATACGGAATACAGCCATGAATGTGCCAAAGAGATGGCACAGGGCATCAGAAGGCTGGCACAAGCGGATATCGGTATTGCTACCACCGGACTGGCCGGTCCCGGCGGCGGTACCCCCGAACAGCCGGTCGGTACAGTATATGTCGGTATCAGTACCGAACATGACACAAAAAGTGTTCTTTTCTCCTTTGACAGTACCCTGAGCCGGTCGGCCATACGGGAGTTAGCCGCCGAAAAAGCGTTATCCTTGGCGTTGGACACTTTGGAACAGCTTTTTTAAGATCCGGATAGGGCAATTAAACGAAATATGCAAATAAATTTATAAATAAATTGTAAAAATGTGTGCAAAACCCTTGATAAAACAGAAAGAATATGATAAAATGTGTAATGAGTAATCATGCTTTTATACTTCTGCGGGGAAACGCAGAGCAATAATAATTCCGGATTGGAGATGATTTGCAAATGGCAAGAAGTGCGGGCATTTTGATGCCCATTACCGCCCTGCCGGCACCCTATGGCATTGGTACCATGGGACAGGCGGCGTATGACTTCGTAGACTTTTTGAAGGCTTCGGGTCAAAAATACTGGCAGCTTTTGCCTGTAGGACCGACAAGTTATGGTGATTCCCCCTATCAGTCATTCTCGACTTATGCGGGCAACCCCTATCTGATCGATCTTGACAAACTTTGCGAGGAGGAACTTCTTTCCAAAGAAGATCTCAGAAAGATTGATTGGGGCAGCAACGAACAGTATGTCGACTATGAAAAGATCTACAACGAACGCTTCAAGGTACTCAGACAGGCCTACGAGAATTTCAAGTCAAGAAATCAGCAGGAATACTGGGACTTCATGCGTGACGAGGATCGCTGGCTGACAGACTATGCTCTGTATATGGCGGTGAAGAAGCTGTTCGATGACAAACCCTGGACAGAATGGCCGGATCACCTGATCAAGTACAGAAACCCCGACACCATCAACCACTATCTCGGCTACCTGAATGAGGACGTTATGTTCTGGAAGTTCGTCCAGTTCCTGTTCTATAGACAGTGGCGTGAGCTGAAGCAGTATGCCAACGATAACGGCATTCTGCTGTTTGGCGATATGCCGATCTATGTAGCGATGGACAGTGCCGATACCTGGGCAAATCCCGAAGTATTCTGGCTGGACAACGAACTCAGACCCGTTTGTGTTGCCGGATGTCCGCCGGATTATTTCTCCGAAACCGGCCAGCTGTGGGGCAACCCGCTGTATGACTGGATCTATCTGGAGGAAACCGGTTTTGACTGGTGGATCAGACGTGTGGATTGTGCCGCAAAGATGTTTGACATCACCAGAATCGACCACTTCAGAGCCTTTGATCAGTTCTATGCGATTCCTTACGGTGCTGAAACGGCTGTTAACGGCCAGTGGCTGGACGGCCCGAAGATGAAGTTCTTCAAGAGAATGAAGCAGCGTTTGGGCGATGTGCCGATTATCGCAGAAGACCTCGGTCACATGACACCCGGTGTCAAGAAGCTGCTGGAGGAATCCGGCTATCCGGGCATGAAGATTCTGGAGTTCGCCTTCGATTCCCGTTCCAACAGCGACTATCTGCCGCATAACTACACCAGCAACAGTGTCTGTTATACCGGTACCCACGATAACGATACCATCATGGGCTGGCTGAGAACCATCAAGCCCAGAGATTTTGAGTTTGCCAAACAGTATTGTAATCTGGATAAAACAGAGGGCTATAACTGGGGATTCATTCGCACCGCTTATGCCAGCGTCAGCGATTATGCAATTGTTCAGATGCAGGATGTTCTCGGTCTTGGCGGAGAAGCCAGAATGAACGAACCCTCAACGCTGGGCAAAAACTGGACATGGCGTATGAAGGCAGGGGCCATTACCCCTCAGATTTCCAAGAAACTTTATAATTTGTCAAAAATATACAGAAGGCTGGAGGATGACAAGAAGATGAAGAAAAATGTCCTTATCGACAACCTCGTGCTTATCGCAAGAAATGATTACTGTAAAGAGCTCGGTGAGCTTTCTCCTGCGGAACTGCACGAAGCTCTTGGCAAGGCTATGATGGGTGCTATCTCTGACAGATGGGCTGAAAGCAAGAGAATTCATGCGGAGCATCGCCGTGCTTATTATCTGTCGGCTGAATTCCTGATGGGCCGTATGATGTATAATAACCTGTATGCGATGGGCGTTCTGGAGCATACCAAGAAGCTGCTGGCTGAAAAGGGTATTGACATCAATGTCTTTGAAGAGATTGATGACGCAGCTCTCGGCAACGGCGGTCTGGGACGTTTGGCGGCTTGCTTCCTGGATTCTGCGGCTACACATGATGTACCGCTGGACGGCTATGGCATTCGCTATAAGTATGGTCTGTTCAAGCAGGAAATCCGTGACGGCTTCCAGGTAGAGGTAGCAGATGACTGGCAGCGTTTCGGTGATCCGTGGTGTGTCAGAAGACCGGAAGACACCGTTTATGTCAAGTTTGCTGATCAGGTTGTCAAGGCTGTTCCTTATGATATGGCTATCATCGGCTATGGCACCGATAATATCAATACACTTCGTCTGTGGGAAGCAGAAGCAGTTTCTGACTTCGATTTCCTGGCGTTTAACTCCTGCCGTTATGATGACGCTGTTCAGGCTAAGAATGCCGCCGAGAACATCTCGAAGGTACTCTATCCGAACGACAACAGCCACGAAGGCAAGGTGCTCAGACTCAAGCAGCAGTACTTCTTCTCTTCCGCTTCCCTGCAGGATATCCTGAAGAGATATAAGGCCAGACACGGCACAGACTTCTCTCAGTTTGCCAACGAAACTGTTATCCAGCTGAACGACACCCATCCCACCATTTCTATCCCCGAACTGGTCAGACTGCTGACCAATGAAGGCTGTGACTTTGATTGGGCTTTGGGCGTAGCTCGTCAGGCATTTGCTTATACCAACCATACCGTCATGCAGGAAGCTCTTGAGAAGTGGAGCATCGACCTGATGAAGAGCATCATTCCTGAGGTTTATGAGATTATTGTTAAGATCAACGACCGTCTGGTAGCCGAACTGAAGGCCAGAGGTTATGACCAGCCCATCGGCAAGGTCAAGAAGGGCGAAACCCCCAAGACCAAGATGGACAACATGGTGATTATTGACGGTCAGCGTGTACACATGGCTCGTATGGCAACCTATTGTTCCAGCTATGTAAACGGTGTGGCCGCTATCCATACCCAGATTCTGAAGGATGATACCCTCAGAGAGTGGTATGAGATTTATCCGGAACGCTTCCAGAACAAGACCAACGGTGTTACACAGCGTCGCTGGCTCGGTCTGTGCAACCCCGAACTGGCTGAATTCAACACCGAACTGATCGGCAAGAAGTGGATCAGAAACTTGGACGATCTGAAGAGATTGGAATCCAAGATCAATGATGAAACCGTAGATAAGTTCAACGGCATCAAGTACCAGAAGAAGAAGCAGCTGGCCGAGTTCATCCAGAAACATGACGGTGTTTGGATTGATCCTGACTTCATGTTTGACATTCAGGTTAAGCGTCTGCACGAGTACAAGAGACAGTTGATGAATGCCTTCTCCATTTTGGCGATTTACTTCCGCCTGAAGGAAGGCAGACTGCCGAACTTCACCCCGACAGCGTTTATCTTTGGTGCCAAGGCCGCTCCCGGTTATGCAAGAGCGAAGGCCATCATCAAGTTCATCAACGAGATTGCCAACATGATCAACAACGATCCGGAAGTCAACTACAGAATGAAGGTTGTCTTTGTTTCCAACTATAACGTATCCTATGCCGAGAAGATTATTCCTGCCGCTGATATTCACGAGCAGATTTCCACAGCCGGCACAGAAGCCTCCGGTACCAGCAACATGAAGTTCATGATCAACGGTGCTGTTACGATCGGTACATGGGACGGTGCGAATATTGAAATCGCCGAGCAGGCCGGTATCGAGAACGAATATATCTTCGGTGCCAGAGTCGAAGAAATCACAGAAATCAAGGATACCTATGATCCGAAGGCCATTTATGAAGCCAATCCGGAAGTCAAGAGAGTTATTGATACACTGATTGACGGACACTTCTCAGACGGCGGCTTAACCGGAGAAGGTTCCTTCCAGGAACTGCATGATTCTCTGCTTGAAGGTGCCACATGGCATCAGGCTGACCACTACTTCATCCTCAGAGATCTGCCCGAGTACATCGAAACCAAGATTCGTGTCAACGCAGAGTATCAGGACAGAAGAGCGTTTGCCAGAAAGTGCCTGATGAACACAGCCAACTCCGGACAGTTCTCCTCTGACCGTACCATTCTCCAGTACGCTACCGAACTTTGGAAGGTCAAGTAATCTTTTTCCCTTCATACCAACCGCCCCGACACCGCAAGGTGCCGGGGCTTTATGTGTGTTGGAGGGCTTTGCCCTCCAAACCTCCCACCAGGGGCTTTGCCCCTGGACCCCACC
>CADCOZ010000038.1 GCA_902803125.1 uncultured Ruminococcus sp. | reverse complement strand
GGGCCGAATATAAGCCGTGCAAAACGGCTGTTTTATCATGGTAGCGGCAGTGGGATTCGAACCTACGACACTCCGGGTATGAACCGAATGCTCTAGCCAACTGAGCTATGCCGCCATACTACCTTATGATTGCTTCCCTCAACAGTCAGCTTCATTATTATAACGCACTTGTTCCTTTCTGTCAAGATGTTTTTTTGTTTTTCTTGGAATAACTTTTATACTATTGGTATATTTTGTGCTTAATATGTCAATGGGTATATTCTGATAAGCGGCAGAAATGATTTCGTTGTTAGGCCGGTCTTTTGGCTGCTCCCATGAGTGTTTGACGAACCGCTGTTCACGGAACAAAACGGCAGTGGGATACCCCGCAGGAGAAGCGGGAGCTGTTAGCCAAAAGATGAAATCAACGAAGGAGGGCGTGTTTCCCTATCGTTTGGCAGAAGGCGCTAACAGATATTACAAATAGTAATAATCATGGCGGCTGTGGAATAATTTGTGGAGAAAAGGCGGTTTTCAACATTCTCCTGTTGAGAGTGTTGAAAACTTATTAACAGGGCTGTTGAAGCACATTTATGGTTTTTTTCGCATTTTTGCTCGAATATACCACCATATATAGGGTTTTTTGAAAAATCAAGCCATATTTTTCTGTAATATTTTCTTTGAAAATTACGTTTCGTATTATGTTTTAAACTATTTCAACATTCAGGTGTTGAAAATCCCGTTTTCCACTTTACAAAACGTATAATATTCTTCTTCCAAGATGGATAAACGATCCAAATCATAATATTCGCCGTCTTTATACAAATCGTCCCGCAGGGTGCCTTCATAGTGCATACCCAGTTTTTCCATCACACGGCGGGAAGCACCGTTTTGGTGCATACAGACCCCGTTAATTTTGTGGAACCCAAGTTTCCCAAAACCGTATTGCAGCATGGCTCCCGCCGCTTCGGTGGCATATCCCTGTCCGGTGACCGCATGATCTATATAATAGGAAATGTCCGCATGGCGATGAATGGCATCAATGTTGATTAACCCGACATTACCGATATACCGGCCGGTATCCTTCAGAAACACCGCATATTCATAGGATGTGTGATGTATCCGGTTGCTGTGCAGAATCTTGAACCACCATTTGCCTCTGGCACGGGAATAGGAAATTGGAATGCCATAGGTCATCACATACACCTGCGGCTGACGCACCACTTCTAAAAAAGCATCTAAATCCTGTTTGCGGTATTCCCGAATGAACAGTCGTTCTGTGACGAATTGTTTTTGATACATGACTGGCTCTCCTTCATAACAAAAAGGATCGTTTCTGAAAATCTTCAAAAACGATCCCGTATCTGTCATAGTGTGTGTTGAGAATTGCTGTGTCATGCGAATTTTCGAAGCATTATTTTTTTGATCACAAGGAAAAACGCAGTGAACGGAAAATATGCCCGAAAACCGCATGGTGCAAAGATACGAAACAGGTGTTTAGCCGTTGTAGGAATAGTTCGGAGCCTCTTTGGTGATCTGGATATCATGCGGGTGACTTTCTTTCAAGCCTGCACCGGTGATTCTGACAAATCTGGCTTTATCGTGCAGTTCCTGAATGGTGGCACAGCCCGTATAGCCCATACCGGCTCTCAAGCCGCCCATCAGCTGATAAATCGTATCCGACAGCAGGCCTTTATACGGTACACGTCCCTCAACACCTTCCGGTACGAGCTTTTTGTTGCCAGACTGGAAGTAACGGTCGGCACTGCCTCGGCCCATAGCACCCAAACTGCCCATGCCGCGGTAAACTTTGAACTGTCTGCCCTGATAGATTTCACTTTCACCGGGAGATTCTTCACAGCCCGCTACCAGTGAACCGATCATGACCACACTGCCGCCGGCCGCCAATGCTTTGACGATATCGCCCGAATACTTGACACCGCCATCGGCAATGACAGGGATATTATACTTGGAGGCTTCACAAGCCGCATCATAAATGGCGGTAATCTGCGGAACACCAATACCGGCCACGATTCTGGTGGTACAAATGGAACCCGGTCCGATACCAACCTTCACACAGTCCGCACCGGCATCAATCAGTGCCTTGGCGGCTTCGGCGGTGGCAATATTGCCCGCTATTAACTGCACGTTCGGGAAAGCCTTCTTGACTCTTTGCACGGAATTGATGATGTTATTGTTATGGCCGTGTGCCGAATCAAGAACCAATACGTCAACACCGACCTTAATCAGCTCTTCCACTCTTTCCAGCACATCAGCGGTGCCGCCGATAGCCGCACCGCACAGCAGACGGCCGCTGTCATCTCTGGCACTGTTGGGATACTGTACGGACTTTTCAATGTCCTTAATCGTGATCAGACCCTTCAGCATTCCGTTGGCATCCACAATCGGCAGTTTTTCAATTTTATGCCGTTTCAGAATCTGCTGGGCTTCCTGCAAAGTGGTGCCGATCGGAGCCGTGATTAAATCCTGATTGGTCATGACGGCCGCAATCTTTTGGCTGTAATCGCTTTCGTCCATGAAACGGAGGTCACGGTTTGTGATAATGCCGACCAAACGACCATCCTCACAAATCGGTACACCGGAAATCTTATACTTCGCCATCAGCTTATTGGCATCATAAACATAGTGATTCGGTGTCAGGGAAAAGGGATTGGCAATAACACCATTTTCTGAACGCTTCACACGGTCAACGGCATCGGCCTGCTGTTCAATCGACATATTCTTGTGGATAATGCCGATACCGCCCTCACGGGCAATAGCAATAGCCATACGGGTTTCGGTCACGGTGTCCATAGCGGCTGTCATCAAAGGCGTGTTGAGCTTGATTTTTCTTGTCAGATAGGTGCTGACATCCACGTCCTTCGGCTGTACATCCGACTCGCCGGGAATCAGCAAAACATCGTCAAAGGTCAGCCCTTCTTTTCCGAATTTAGCGTTATAGTCTGCGGTAATCATCCTATAATCTCCTCCGTTTCTTCAATTTTTTGGTTTATTAGTATTTCATTATACCACAAAGGAATATTTTATAATTCCTTAAAAGAATTATAAAAATTTCTGACTGATAAATATTTCTCAATATTTTAACAAAAAAATGGGTATTTTTTGTCTTGTTTAGCCAAATATTCCCAAATTTTTTTGTGACACATAAAAAAGCGATACGGTCAGCTATTCCCCTTCAGCTGACCGTATCTTTCTATGGGTTCTATCATGTTGACTGGTATGCGAAAATAGTTGGCGGTTCGATATTTCGGAAAGCCTTTGCAAAGACTCCTGTGAATTCCTGCAAGGATTATGCGTTCATTTGTACCACAGATGTTCTGAAGACCCGACACCGTTTCGCGGCAGAGTAAGCGGTTTTTTCAACATTGGCTGGGTCTGTAGAAGGTTTTGCCAACAGGGTGCCGAATCTTCAGAAAAGTGATGGTATAGCGGCTGCGATAAAGAAAAGATTGGTGCAAGGTTTGCGGTTTTGTTGCTGAAGCATAGGGTGAGTGATTTGTTGGAACGAATGATGGATGAAATGGTTCGTTTCGCAGCTTCTATTACTAATAACAGGTGGT
>CADCOZ010000037.1 GCA_902803125.1 uncultured Ruminococcus sp. | reverse complement strand
TACACATAAAACATACACATAAATCCTACACATAAAACCTACACACAAAACCTAAAAGGAGTTGTTTGTTGGCAGGAAAATGTGGTATAATGAAAGTAGGAAAGAAAACCGAGGAATGGAGGAACAAGATCATGAAAGTAATTGCTGTTAACAACCAGAAGGGCGGCACCGGAAAGACCACAACGGCGGCGGCGTTGGGGTTCGGACTGTATCACAGAGGCAGCAAGGTTCTGCTGATAGACCTTGATGCACAGGGCAACCTCTCCTATACGGTCAATGCGGAGGGCGGCCGATACGGCATTTTCGGCGTGATGGAACGGCCGGAAACAACCCCGCAGGAGATACAAACCGTATACACCGATGACGGCGGCGGACAAATAGACATTATTCCCAGTGCGGAACGTCTGGCGGTGGCCGAGAAAATTTTTACCGAAATCGGGAAGGAGTATAAACTCAAAGAAGCCCTTCAGCATATCGACCCGAACCGCTACGACTACATCATCATTGACACGCCGCCGGCTTTGGGGATTCTTTCGATCAATGCTTTGGCGGCGGCCGATACCGTTATCATTCCGGCACAGGCCGACATCTATTCTTTGCAGGGGATTACACAGATCAGCAATACCATCGCCACCGTGCGGAAATACTGCAACGGAAGGCTGACCATTGACGGGATTGTTTTGACACGCTATAACAGCCGCACCACCATCAGCAAAGATTTAGCGGAGGCTCTGACACAGACCGCCGAAAAACTGCATACCAAGGTGTATGATACCCGCATCAGGGAATGCACGGCCATTAAAGAAGCCCAAGCCCTGCGAAAAGACATCTTTGTTTATGCTCCGAAAAGTAACGCCGCAGAGGATTACAGACGGCTGACAGACGAGGTAACAGGAGGAATAACACCGTGAAAAAGAGTTTTACGAATGCCGCAGAAGAGTTAATCACAGGGATAGCTCCCACTGTTTTCGAGGAAGTGTCCGGTGAGGGGGACGTGTCCGGCAGCCGTGGCGGTGCTGTGCGGTATCTTGAACCGAGAAGTGAGCGGATGCAGCTGCTTTTGTCCAAAAGCCTTGTGAAGAAACTGGAAGAGGAAGCCAAAAAACAGAAAATGTCAAAAAACCGGCTGGTGAATGACATTCTGGAACGCTATTTTTCGGAGGAATAACAATCTGTTTCCTACCTTGCCGCAGAGGAAACAATTAGCAGTTAGCATATGCGAGAAAAGTGAGCTTTTCAAAAAACGGCAAGGTGAATGATAAAGTGACGGGAGAATATAACATTTTGCCCGTCGAGGACTTGAAAGACAACAACACATCGAATTTTGGAAAGGGGTTTGGGGAAAACCTTTTTTTCGCCAGAAAAAGGTTTTCCCCAACGGGTTCCAAGGGCAGATCCCTTGGTGGGGTGCAGGGGCAAAGCCCCTGCTGGGAGGTTTGGAGGGAAAATCCCTCCAACATTCCGTTGGACAGTAAAGAAAGGAGAAATCTGTTTGATTCTTGATAAAACCGTCATGATGCAGGAAGAAAATGACGGCCTGCCTCAGATTGTCGGAGAGTATTATGCGATTGAAGCCACAACGGAAGAAGAAGAACTTCTTTGTCAGGAACTCCGTGAATTAAGAGAAAAAATGCGTCGGGAAAGGATTTATCGCTATATCTGTTCCTTTTCCGGCAGAAAAGAAGCCGTTTTGCAGGATGTTCGGGAGATTTTGGCGGCAGTGGAAAAAAGCGATTTCGAAAAGATTCAGAATTATCGGCGTTCGGTGCTGTTTAAGGACGAAAATTTAAGAAAAGACGAAACCATCATCAAACTGCTGAAAAAAGATTTCATGAATTTTCTGGGGTTTCTGATCAAAATCACTTCGGCACAGTCAGCTGTCATTCATTACGACCCCGACAGCTTTTTAACAAGAACCGTTATCGGTGCGGAGGCCGCCGAAAAGTCCGGCAAAAAGATGTCCAAGAGTGACAAGGAACTGTTTGACCAATATTTTGATTTGCTGATAGAAAAGGCAGCCTCTTTTTATCGAATGCCAAAGGAGTTCCCTTCTTATGACTCCTATTGTTCGTTGTCCTTCCGGTTCTCCGGCGGGCTGATTTTGCAGAATAAGGCCATCAATGCGTTTTCCCACATTTCCAACAGGAGCTTTTCCCGCACAGATGCCTTTTCCGAAAGAGGGCTGGCGGTGCAGGAGGATGTCGAAATCACCATTGACGATATCGGGGACAGCAAATTCAATGTATCCACCCAGAAAGTCAAGGACTTAATGCTGGAGCATCTGGCCGAACAGCTGCCGAGAGGGTTTTCCGTATCTGCCGAACGTGTGGCCGCCGTCCGTTCCGTGACGCTGACCGTTAAAGAAGTGTCGGAACGTTTTCAGACCGGTATGAAAGAAGCCAGACAGATGCTCAATGAAGCCGTGAAAACCCTTTATCAGGCCAGTGTCAAGTGGCGGGAACGTTCCTATTACACCGAGGACGGCCGGCGGCGGACTGTGCCGGAAGTCATGACCTATGAACACCGTTATCTGTCCGGTATGGGAAGAACCCCTGATGATTCCCCCGTTGTGAACGGGAAAGCCGTTGTGCTGTTCGATTATGATTTTGCCCGGCTGCTGAGCCGGAGCGGGTATGTCATGTTTTACCACCCGCATTTATACCATATCAATGCCAATGTCAACCGACACAGCTATTACTTAGGCCGCAAGATGTGCGAGCATTACAACAGCATTGTGCGGGACTATGAAGCGGAACCCGCCGCCGGCCGTGTGCCTGCCAAAAATGCCAACCGTCTTTCGGTGCGGAATCTCCTGAAGGTTTGTCCGGAGCTGCCCTTGTATGAAGAAGTCATGGAAAGCGGCGGGGCGGTTCGACGGCGGATTATCGACCCCTTTGAAAAAGATATGTATGCCCTGTGTGAGAAGTACGGCATTCTGACCACCTGGCGGTACTGCAACAAAAAAGGCGAACCGCTTACCAATGCACAATGGCAGAATCTGAACTATCACGACTGGGCAGATCTGTATATAGAATTTGCGATTGCCGATTATCCCGACCAGTCAAAGCGGCTGGAAAGAAAAAGCCGCCGTTCTCTGAAGGGTCAAAAAGAATCCGGTAAAAGTTAGGAGGGCTGTGTATGCCTGTTGATAGGATAAAAACGCTGTATTCTCTGGACAAAGGCGAACAAGGGCGGCTTTTGTCGGAAAAGGCCGCTTTGGAACACCGAAAATATACCCTGTACCGTCTGGACGAACAGGAACAGAAAGCCTTGACAGCCGGACGGGCTTGGACGGGTGAGCCGTTGGCCGCATCCCACCGAAAATATACCTTATACCGTCTGAACGAGCAGGAACAGAAAGCCTTGACAGCCGGACGGGCTTCCCCGCCGGATGACTTTATCTGTCAGGAAATCAGCGGCGGGGTCGTTATCAGTCAATACACCGGACAGCAGGAACACGTTATTGTTCCGGCCTTTATGAATGGCCGCTCCGTTGTCGTCATCGGTGAGGAGGCTTTCAGGGACTGCAAGACGGTAAAGAGCATTACCCTGCCGGACAGCGTGGTATCTGTCGGACGTGGTGCCTTTTCCGGCTGTCAAGCATTAACAAGCATACAACTGCCGGACGGTTTAACGTCTGTCGGAAACTATACCTTTTGGGGCTGTATATCCCTGACAAGGGTTGATTTGCCGGATAGTGTAAAATCTATCGGCGAAAGTGCCTTTCGGGTCTGTAAATCCCTGACAAGCATTCAGCTTCCGGCCGGTTTGACGTATATCGGGGACAGTGCCTTTGAAGCCTGCGAATCCCTGACGAGCATTCCGCTTCCGGCCGGCGTGACGTATATCGGGGAAAGTGTCTTTCAGCGTTGTACATCCCTGACAAGTATTGCTATACCGGACGGTGTGACCTCTATCGGGGAAGAGGTTTTTGGGGGCTGTGTATCCCTGACAAGTATTGTTATTCCGAAAAGTGTCACCTCTATCGGGGACTACACTTTTAATCACTGTAGATCCCTGACAAGTATACATATTCCTGACAGTGTGACCTCTATCGGGGACTACACTTTTAATCAGTGTAGATCCCTGACAGACATTCATATACCGGCCGGTTTGACGTATATCGGATTCAGAGCCTTTGCATCCTGCGAATCACTGACAAAAATTCAGCTTCCGGTCGGTTTGACATATATCGGGAAAAATGTCTTTGAGTGGTGTAAATCCCTGACAAGTATTGCTATACCGGACAGTGTGTCCTCTATCGGGCAAGCGGTTTTTTGGTGCTGTGTATCCCTGACAAGTATTGTTATTCCGAAAAGTGTCACCTCTATCGGGGACTGTGCTTTTTGGGGCTGTGAATCCCTGAAAAGCATTGCTATACCGGACAGTGTGACCTCTATCGGGGACTATGCTTTTGGGGTCTGTAAATCCTTGACAAGCATTGATATACCGGATAGTGTCACATCTATCGGGGATAGTGCCTTTGATAGTTGTGAATCCCTGACAAGTATTGTTATACCGAACCGTGTAACGTCTATCGGGAACGGTACTTTTGTGGGCTGTAAATCCTTGACAAAGATTGCTGTTCCGCAAAGTGTTGTGTCTATTGGTAAAGAAGCCTTTCGATATTGTAAGAATCTGACGGAAATCTCTATCCCTCATAGTGTCAAAGAGATAGGGGAAGATGCTTTTTCCGAATGCGAAAAACTGACCATTCAGGCAGAAGTCGGTTCTTTTGCCCTTCGCTATGCGGCGGAACACCATTTGAAGGCGGAAACCTTTGCGAATGCTCCCGCCGATTTTGTCTATACCGTTTCAAAGGAAGCCTATCCTGTTGTGACCATTCAGAAATATGTCGGTGCAGGGGGCTGTGTGGAAATCCCTCAGTGGATTGACAACGGCCGTGTTTCCGTTATCGGGGAAGGCGCTTTTCGTGATAATGAAAGTCTGCAAAAGGCGGTTATTCCCGATGGGGTTGTCAGGATTCAGGAGGGGGCTTTCAGAAAGTGCCGCAACCTTGCCGAAGTATATATTCCCAAAAGTGTTTCGTTTATTGCAGAAGATGCCTTTTATGGCTGTAAAGGGTTGAAAATCGTGACGGAAAAAGGCGCTCCTGTTAGCAGGATGCTGTTGAAAAAGGGGCTGCTTGGTCTTGTTCCTGTTGAGGTTCGTTAAAAATGTGGCGTTCGCTGAGGGTGTCGGGGACTTGTTTTCACCCACGCCTGAGAACAAAAATGGGGCATCTAAATGAATGTCAATTTATGTGTAGGTATTAACTGTAATTCCACTTAACTGCCGTGCGTGGATTGAAAAAGGCAGAAGTTAACAGCTCTATTCGACCGGCCTGACCTGTTCTGACAACGGAACAGGTCAGGCCGGCTGTTTTTTTGTGTGAGCACGGTAAAGCGGTGTGTGTTCTGTGAACAAAATTACCCTCTTTGAGGAGGATGTCAACGGAGCTGACAGGGGGAGTTCCTCTTGGTATTACACCCTGTTCAACTGCTTTTGGGCGTATGAAATGAGCTGATATTTTCGGATAGTCTGAAATCCTGCAAACCCATCTGTTTATCACGGTTTCAATATGTGTATACACATAAAACATACACATAAAACATACACACAAAACCTACACATAAAACATACACATAAAATATGTGCGTCTGATGCTTTTGCCAATGCGTTGTTTTGGGTATGGGGGTGAACAAAGTTCCCCTCTTTGAGAAGGATGTCAACGGAGCTGACAGGAGGAGTCTGCCGGCCTTTTTATCATCGAATGCACTGTAAAACCGCATAATCGGCGGCGACCTTCTCAACGATAGGGATAAGGACGTGCTTTTCCGCATGGTCAACGGTTTTCAGGCTGTTTTGGTAAGGCGGCCGGATATAAAATATAGGTAGCATTTTTCCTAAATTAGTGGATAATAGTTGACAATTTATAACAAAAGAGATATACTTTTATGTATATTATTATTGAAAATGCGACAAAAAATATGACGGATCAACAAGGAGGATGTCAAATGATAAATGGGACAGTAACCGATTTTTCAGGGTTCAATAATGCGGTAACGGCAGAGTTAGCCGAAAATTTGATGCGTACACATACCTTCCGTGCCAAAAGACAGGAAGATAGGGAAAACGGTTCCGACCGCTGTATTAAAGTGAAGGTCATTACCAAGCTGAATTATGTGACGCACGTCTATTTTACCACGGACGAAAGCGGTATTTTGCAGAGCTGTTCGTGTGACGGTGCCGGTCAAGTTTGCGGGCGTTTTTTCTGCGAACATTGTAAGGCGGCCTATGATTATTTGAAAAGCAGTCAAGCCTTTTTGGTAAAACTGCCCGGTGAGGAAACCTCAGAAGAACCGGCGGTTGATACAGAACCGGAAACGGCAGAAGAACCGGCGGCTGAGAAATTGCTGGAAGTGCCGGAAGAACCGTTCGCTTATATGGCACCGGCCGTAATGGAAGCACCTGCGGCTGATACAGAACCGGAAGCGGCAGAAGAACCGGCGGCTGATGATGAGTCGGACTTTATGGAAGTGAACGCTTTTATATCACAGAGAGCGGCGAAAGAGCGGGCGGCTAAAAAAGCGGCGGAAGAACTGTCGATTGATACAGAACCGGAAACGGCAGAAGAACCGGCGGCTGATACAGAACCGGCAATTTCAGAAGAACCGCCGGTTGATGATGGGTCGGAAGCGTCAAAAAGGCCGGCCTTAGCAACCGCACCCGCAGAAGTAAAAATAAGGGGTATGCAAATTCTTTTGGGACATGAGAAAAGCACCGGTGAAGAGGTATGGCTGAGGCCGAATGATACCGATCTGATGCTGAATACCAACATCGGCATTATCGGCACGATGGGAACCGGCAAAACACAGTTTACTAAATCCATTGTGACACAGCTGTGCCGTTCGTGTTCGGATAATTATGACGGCACCCCGCTGGGTATCCTGATCTTTGACTATAAAGGCGACTATAACGAAAGCAAACCGGACTTTATCCGCATGACGGGAGCCACGGTTATTCACCCGTACAGAATGCCCTTTAATCCGCTTTCCCTCAATCTGAAGGAACACAACAATAAAGCCCTTTTGCCCAATCATACCGCCAATGCGTTCAAGGATACGCTTTCGAAAATCTATAATTTGGGACCGAAACAGGAAGGCGTTTTGTTTGACTGTATTCAGGCGGCTTATTTGAAACAGGGGATTCGTCCGGCCGATCCGACTACTTGGCGGCGGCCTGCGCCGACTTTCCGAATGGTCTATGAAGAATACAAAAAGAGTGCCGCCTTTAATGATAACGATAAATTAGCTGTTGTAATGAAAAAGTTAGAAGGCTTTGAAATCTTTATTGATGACCCGATGAAGGCTCTGCCGCTTTCCCAACTGCTCAAGGGTGTTACAGTTATTGACATTTCCGATTATGACGAGGACATTCAGAATCTGGTGGTCGCCATTACGCTGGACTTATTCTATGCACAGATGCAAACCTTTGGTTCCAGTAAGACAAACGGAAAATACCGTCAGCTGAAAACCTTTATCTTGGTAGACGAAGCCGATAATTTCATGCGGATGAATTTCCCGTCTTTACGCAAGATTATGAAAGAAGGCCGTGAATTTGGTGTTGGCGTGATTCTTTCAACCCAAAGCCTGACCCATTTTTGTTCGAGCGATGACGATTATTCCAAGTATATTATGACATGGTGTATTCACAACGTAAACGATTTGAATCGCAGGAGTCTGGAAGTCGTGCTGAATCAATCATCAAAAAGCACGTCTTTGGAAGAATGGTCACAGGCCATTAAGAACCTGAATAAACATGAAAGTGTCGTTAAGATATCGAACAGTGAGCCGATTGTGATGCGTGACAAGCCGTTTTGGCAGCTTTTGCAGGAAG
>CADCOZ010000036.1 GCA_902803125.1 uncultured Ruminococcus sp. | reverse complement strand
CTGGCGAAAAAAAGTTTTCCCCCAAACCCCCTTTCAAAATTCGCTGACTTGACCTTCTTCAAACATAATTGCTAATTGCTAATTTGACATTATGCATAATTTCAGCCCCCTTTCAAAATTCGCTGATTTCTGCCGCAAATGTGCATGAATGCAAAAAAATGGCCGGATACATTATCGTTATGGATAATGTATCCGGCTGTCGTTTGGACGGCTCTGCTATCCGTTGTACGGCTCCTCCCGGTTGTCCGAGTGTGGCTCTTTTACCGAATTGTCCCGCCCAAAAGCGTTCAATTCATTGGTAAAAGAGGACAGCCGCTTGTCGTCATAACGGTGGATTAACCGAGAGAATGCGGCGGATAAGCTGATTTTCTTTGTGAAGAAAATATTGCGTCCATAGGTATCAAAAGGATTCATTTGCAACATCCTTTCTTTTATGGCATATGGCTTTGTACGTCTGACGGTCATTGACATGGTTTGATGTTCCTTTCTATACATCCGGTATGTTTTTTTCGGACAAAAAAGCCTGCTTTTTTTCAAGACTGTGCAGGCTTCAGTCTGTCGGACGGGAAACTTCATGGGAAATTTCCGCAGGGAATCCGTGTTGGTGGGCTTCTTATCATATGCATATCCTCCTTTTTGCGGTTCTGTTAATATAACGGACGAACATGGTTTTTTAAGGGCTTATGAAAAAATATTTTTTTCGTCGAAACGGTCATCAGGCCGCCGCCATTTCCTGACGGTAGCAGTTGGTATAGTCATCGGCCAGCGAACGGCTGAGCAGATGTCTTTTTATCAGGTTGTTGATGGCCTGGTCAAACTTGGCAGGGGCATTGTAACGCTCGGTCAGAAGATTCACGGACGTTACCGAACGGTTGAATTCCAAACGGTAAAGCTCGGCATATAAGGCTATCAGCTTGGCGGAAGGCTTGGACGGGTTGATAATGCTTGTGTTTGTGTTTGTCATAATGATTCCTCCTAATCATAGCTTTGTGGCTTCATTGTATTAACGGCTGAAAAATGTTTTTTAAGGAGATAACATTCAAACTCCTCCATAACCTCCCCGAAAACGGGAAGGGTCTATTCTTTAATCTGGTGTCATAATCATTCCTCCTATCATGGTGTTGTGGCTTCATTGTATTAACGGCTGAAAAATGTTTTTTAAGGAGATAATATTCAAACTCCTCAAAAAACGGGAAAGGACTATTGCTTTTGGCAGGGCGGTTTATCTCCCGGCCGGCAACCCTCATAAAGAGGGTTGGGTTGATATGGCTGTCAAGGGTCTTCGCTGATGTCTGTATTATATCATGGGACGAAAACTGCTGTATAGTGAAAAACAAAGACGGTATGCGGAAAATCCGGCGGTTGGTCAAGGAAATTTTTGGGGTGAAAAAAATCGGCTGACGGGTTTGCTTTGTGAACAATTGCTGAGGGGTAGAAATGTGCCTTTATCAGCGGTGGAGCATGAATGCTGCTGTCACAAATATAAATCAAACGGCATGAATTTGTGATGATTATATTCCGCTGTGGACGGTTGTGTTTCGGCAGAACGGCAGGCTTTGAAACGAGAAAATTGGCGGTTCCTAAAAATACCGGTCAAAGGGTGGAAAATGCCCCTTCAGAGGACAGCGGGTTTCATTGAAACAATACGGCGAATCCTTTATAATGTAAGCAGAAAGGACGGAAGAAAGGGCTTCCGCTCCGCTGTGAGAGAACAACAAGAAAGGATGCTGTGATCAACATGAAACTACAGAATGAATGCTGTCGGGCTGAGAACGGTTTATTGGATGTGGCCTTTGTGTTGGCCGATTTGGGTTATGAAAACGGTTGGAGGGCGTATATAGTTGATAAGATCAACTATCAGGCGTTTTCGCCGCTTCGGTCCGAAAAGGGCGATAAAACACATATAGCCACCGAAAAGAACGAAAAAATGAAACGAAGAATACAGAAGTTCCTCCATAAGCAAAAGCATACCGATGATACGGCCGAACTTCGGTTTGTGCAGTGCAGTTCACCCATACTGAGCCTTGAAAAAATACGAGCCGTGGCACAGGCGTGGACGAATGCCACCGCCCACTATATCCGCTACGGCGGTTCCTTTGATGCGGATGTTTGTTTCGGCTGAAAAAAACGGACCGTACAGGTACCTGCTTTTGGTGATCTGTACGGTCTTGTGTGATAAAGAAAATAGTGCATAGAGAACTATGCAGAAACCTTGGGAGTATCACTATTCTCTATCCACTATTCGTTATTCTTTGAGCCTCGACGCTTTTGTGTCGGGGTGTTTCCTATGGGTACTGAAAAAGACATTTTGCTAAGTTGTTGTCGAACCGGAACTCGTGCATTTTTATTCAGCTTTAACGGCTGGCCGGCAAAGCTGACCACTATTATTCATTCTTCAGTCTTCAGTTTTCAGTATTCATTTAGAAAATCCTGTCACGTTAGTGACAGGATTTTCGCTTTGCTTCCCTGCCCGGGGGGATTCGAACCCTCGATCTTCAGAGTCGGAGTCTGATGCATTATCCAGCTGTGCTACGAGCAGTTATTGACAACATCTTTATTCTATCACACTGCTGAAAAAAAAACAAGTCTTTTTTGTCGGGAATTTCAGATTGTTGTTTCGGAGTTGCTTCGGAGGTATTTCTGAGAAAGAGTCGAAAAGAGGGTTGACAAGAGTGTTGTGATATGCTATTATAATGAAGCCGCATGCTGTGGGCTTTTGCAAGCGAGGAAATCTCCGCCCCCGAGCAGCGAGTTTAATATTAGGTAGGTGCCAATATGTACGCAGTAATTGAAACAGGCGGAAAGCAGTACAAGGTTGCTAACGGCGATGTTGTGTATGTGGAAAAGCTGGAAGCCGAAGACGAAGCTACCGTGGAATTCAAAGTCGTTGCTCTGAGCACAGACGATGGTTTCGTGGCAGGAACTCCTTATGTTGAAGGAGCCAAGGTAACCGGTAAGGTGCTCAAGACCGGTAAGGGCAAGAAGATTACCGTCTTTACTTACAAGCCCAAGAAGAGCGAGAAACGTAAGATGGGTCACAGACAGTTCTATACGAAGGTCCAGATCGAAGCGATCGAAGCATAATGATTACGGCAGAATTTTTCGTGACATCCCACAAGCAGATGGTCGGGTTTCATATCAGCGGCCATGCGGAATATGCCGAGGCCGGTGAGGACGTGATTTGTGCGTTTGTTTCTTCGGCGGCTTATCTGACAGCCAACACCATAACAGAGATTATCGGCGTTGCGGCGGAAGCGTGTGCGGAGGACGGCGATATGCTGGTGCGGATTGATGAAAAAGATGCAGAAAAATGCAGAGATATCCTGTCGGGTCTTAGGCTCCATCTTTTGAATACAGAGGAGCAGTATCCGGATCATGTAAAGGTAATTATTACGGAGGTGTAAGAGAATGCTTAGAATCAATGTTCAGTTGTTTGCTCATAAAAAGGGAGGCGGCTCCACCAAGAACGGCCGTGATTCCGAATCCAAGCGTCTTGGCACAAAGCGTGCCGACGGTCAGTATGTTTTGGCGGGCAATATCCTTGTGAAACAGCGTGGTACACACATTCATCCCGGCAACAATGTTGGCCGCGGTTCTGATGACAGCCTGTTCGCTAAGATCAGCGGCACCGTAAAGTTTGAGCGTGTCGGACGTGACCGCAAGCAGGTTTCTGTTTACGCTACAGAGCAGTAATAAGCAGTACAAGCGGAGCTTCGATGAAAGTCGGGGCTCTTTTTGTATGTTTGCGTGTCGATAATGGGGAAGAATATGAAAACCGTTCAGCTTCTTTTTCGGCGTGTGCGGCAAGGATTTTTATGTGATGCTGATTTCCTATGCCGCAGAGGTGGCCGAGAATGAAAAAGGTTCGTATATCGAAAGTATGTACATCAAAGGGGATAAGCTGTATTTGACTGACCTGTTCGGTCATTTTGCACAGCAGGGAACCCCGCAGTATGTCGGAGCATACCACTTTATGGAAGGCGATTTCCTGCTTTACCGATGCAAGCCATAGACGGCCAAGGAGGGAACCTATGGAGAAAATAAAGACTTTTTTTCAGCGTGTGAGGGCGTTTCGATACAGCGGAGCCATACTGCTGACGGTGATTATCACCGTGCAGATGACCATGATAATGTTCCTGTTTTTTGAACGTCGGGACGGCTATCACTGTGACGAAATCTATAGCTACGGCTTATCCAACAGCTTTTATGAGCCGTATTTGCAGTGTGAGGACGTGAGTGCCTCCCCTTCTTACCGCTTGAATGAATGGGTGGACGGGAAAGACTTCCACAATTATATCACCGTGCAGGAGGGACAGCAGTTCCGTTATGATGCGGTGTGGTATAACCAGTCCAAAGACCGTCACCCGCCGCTGTTCTATGCGGTTCTGCATACCATTTGTTCGTTTTTTCCGGATCAGTTTTCCTTTGTGTACGGGTGGGTCATCAATCTGTGCTGTCTGGCTGTGATGCAGATATTTCTATACAAGTTAGGTAAACGACTGTTCCATTCCCGCTATATCGCCCTGCTGTTATGCTTGTTCTGGGGCTTTACACCGGCGGCGGTCGGCGTTACCCTGTTTATCCGTATGTATGGTATGCTGACCACCTTTATGGTCATGTTACTGTATTTTCACGCCAAGCTGTTCGATGAGGATAAAACCGCCAAGCCCCTTTGGAAACTTTTACTCCCGCTGTATTTCGTTACACTGGCGGGAGCGATGACACAATACCTGTTCTTGTTCGGGGCGTTTGTGTTAGCGGTGGGCTTCTGTATCCGCTATCTGGTGCAGAAACGCTGGAAACATTTCTTCGCTTACGGCTTGACCATGCTGTCGGCGGTGCTGACGAACTTTTTGTTGGTTCCTTCTGCGATAACGCATTTATTCGCCGAAGCGGGTCATACCGATGGGGTTGACTT
>CADCOZ010000035.1 GCA_902803125.1 uncultured Ruminococcus sp. | reverse complement strand
CACATTATTGCAAGGTTTTCCCAAAGGAAATGGTACATTTTCAGTGCCAAAAATTGTACACAGCTTTCAAAATCATGCAGAACCTGTCTGATGAGAACAAAAAATCCCGCAAACCTTTTCAAAAGGCTTGCGGGACAGAGGTATGCACTTTGGCAGGCAGGTCAAAGGTACCGCAGATGTTTCGTCAGCGTTCGGCCGGATAGTGTTGAAAACTATCGGCTGAACCCGCACTGAACAAGGCTGTATAAAGCCGGGGCTGCTTCAAACACGGGTCCGGCGGCTCACCGGTGGCCGCTTGCCGGCGGTCACCCTGCCCCAAGCACCATGGTAACGATTCGCAGGACAAACAGGGCAAAGGCTACCCACATGACCGGGTGAATGTCCCGTACTTTGCCGGTGGCTATCTTCAAACATACCCAAACAATGATGCCGAACATAATGCCGTTGGCAATCGAGTTGGTAAAGGGCATCATGATGATGGCAAAGAAACCGCCCATCGTGTCGGCCATATCACCGTCAAACTTCATCTTGGTGATGTTCTTCATCATCAGCAGACCTACAACAATCAGAGCCGGAGCCGTTGCAAAAGAAGGGATAGCGAGGAAAATCGGATACAGTGTAAGGGAAACCAAGAACAAAACGGCAGTGGTCAGAGCGGTCAGACCGGTTCGGCCGCCGGCGGCTACACCGGTGGTGGATTCCACATAGGAAGATACCGTAGAGGTTCCCAGCATGGCACCGCCCACCGTGCCGACAGCGTCAGCCATCAAGGCACGACCCACACGCGGCAGTTCGCCTTTTTCGTTCAGCATATTGCATTCCTGTGCCACGCCGATAAGGGTGCCGACTGTGTCGAACAAATCCATGAACAGGAACGCAAACACAATGGCAATAAAGTTGATCGGATTGGTGACAATATAGCCGAAATCAAACTGACAGAATGTATTTTGGAACATGGATTCCATCGGAACAAAAACAGAATAGCCGCTGAAATTGGGAATCACAGAATAGACTCCTGCGGCAGGGTCCACATGGTACCAGCCGGTCAGTTCGGCGGCTATACCCATCAGCCAAGTGGCAATAATGCCGATAAGTATGGCACCTTTGACTTTATAGTGCCATAACACGCCGACTAAAAAAATACCAACCAGTGCCAGCACCACTTCGGGACTGCTGATATTGCCCAAGCCCGTCAGGTTGGAAGAGTCGTCCACCACGATTTTGGCACCCTTCAGCCCGACATTGACAATAAACAGACCAATACCGGCGGAGATGCCCAGCTTGAGGTTGTCCGGCACCTTATTGACCAAGGTTTCACGGAACTTGACCACAGACAGCAGGATAAACACAATGCCTTCCACCAGAATAGCGGTCAGAGCGACCCGCCACGGTTCTGTAATGCCCTGTTCGGCCAACTGCGGCACAACGGAATAGGCAAAGTAGGCATTCAGACCCATGCCGGAAGCCAGTGCTACGGGATAGTTGGCAAAGAATGCCATAATCATGGTAGCAAAGGCCGCAGATACCGCCGTTGCCGCAAAGATGGCTTCCTGCGGCATACCCGCCGCCGACAGAATTTGGGGGTTGACCGCCAGAATATAGGCCATCGCCAAGAAGGTAGTCAAACCGCCCCGCAGTTCGTTCCGCACGGTGGTTCCGTTTTCTTTCAGCTTAAACAGTTTTTCCAATTTTTATCACTCTCCAGCAATATTTTTGAATATTATACCATATTCGTTTCGATTTTTAAAGTTCTATTCCCAAAAAACACGGAAATCAATGCTGACCGGAGTAAGGACACTGCCAGAAACTGGCGGTTGCAACAATAGCAGACATACCATTGAAAGCCGGGGCTGCTTCAACACGGGTCCAGCGTCACGCTGGTTTCCCCAAAAGCATTTGCAAAACCGAAAGAAAAATAGTAAAATAGAAGGTATAAAGATGGCGACAGCCCGCTTGACCGAGGACTTTGAGCTTTGGGCTATGGTCACAGACATTGATTTTGAAGGAGGATACAGAAGATGAAAAAATGGCGTATCATACTCTTGGCGGCTCTGCTTGGTGTCAGTTTCGCAGGGTGCGGAAAGGAAGCTGACCGTTCCGAAACGGAATCTTCGGTCAGCCATGCAGAAACACAAAATAGCCAATCGGTTTCGGAGGAACCGTCCCACACTGACCCGACAAACAGTCAGCCGGTTTCGGAGGAACCGTCCCATACGGAACCCATCAGCCGCCCTGTGGAGGTCGTTGACAAAGACGGAAAGCACATAGGGGAGATGCCTGTTCACACAAGCGTTACCCTGACGGACAGCGGCCTTTTCTATGTAACGGCTGCTGAACAGACCAACACCGATATTATCTCAACCGGAACAAAAGAAAGCTGTTCCTATCATCTGTATGACCCGCAGACCGGCCAAGACGTTTCTTTTGGCAGTATTCCCGAACAGGATTATGAAGCGGGATATGTCCGCACGGAAACAAACGGCAAGCTGTATACGCTTGTCACCACAGGGAACGCACTGGATCAAACGCCTGACCCGTTATGGCTGGCAGAATTTGATTTGACAGAGCATAGCCTTCAGCAGTATAAGATATCCGATAACGGTTTTCCGTATACAGCCATGACAGCCGTGAATGGCCGCCTGCTGATACTGAACCATGACCAGACCGATACCCTTCATGACATACTGTATCTGTTCGACCCCGACAGCCGTCAGACCGAACAGGTGCTGACTTTTGCATTAGCCGATAACACCGGCGATACCATACGGCAAGTCTACAGTGACGGCAAAAATGTGTATCTGCTGCGGCTGCATTTTGAAGGCGAAAACACGGTTGGAATGTTTTTGGATACCTATGATTTGTCTTTTAATAAGCTGTCCGAGCGGGAAATATCGTCACTGTTTCGGGAAGCCGCCGGCAAAGATCTGGTGCAGGAGGATATTCTTAATGAAATGAAGCAGATGGTCAGCCGTTTTATGGTGTTGGACGAACAGGTGATTTATTACGAAAATTTCAGTGCCACGAGATTTTTCGGCAACATCGGAAACGGAACCCTTTTTGAAGAAACCGAAGGAGTCGGGGATATGTTCCTGTCGGCCTCCGGCAGCGGACAGCCGTTTTTCTATTATTATCTTGGCGGCGGGAAAAACGATAACACCCTTTTCGAATGGAAGGACGGTTCACTGGAAAAGACGGTTTTTCGAGCCAATGATGAAAGATATTACATCACAGCGGCTTCAGGCAGTCCCAACGGTCAAAAGCTGATTCAGGTGGACTATACGAATCCGGAAAACAGCAGTGACAGCCTGCCAACAAAAATTTATTACTTTTGAGCGGAGAGAACGCTCAGAGATATTTTTTCATTGTCAGGATATTCTGACCGTCTTTGTGGGTATAGACCAGCTCGTCCATGAGTTTTTTGGCCATGAAGATGCCCAGCCCGCCAATAGAACGCTTTTCGGCGGGCAGAGTGATGTCCGGTTCAGGGTTTGACAGCGGGTCATAGGGAACGCCGCTGTCCATAAAGGTAATGGTCACCAAATGCGGTGTAGCTTCAGCCTGCACCGTTACATGGCCGCCGCTTTGGCCATAGGCATAGTTGGCAATATTAACAAAGATTTCTTCAACGGCTGTGTCGATACACAAACGGGTTTTCGGGGTACAGCGGATGGTTTTCAGCAAGCCGTTGATATAACTGGTGACATGGGGTAATTGTTCCACTTTTGCGGTAAAGACCATTTTTTTCGCCTCCTGATATGGAAATATCTGTCCTGTAATGAGATGTATCCCGCATAGAGATATACACGAAGGATACAGCTGTCAATGTATTGGTGACTGAAACACGGCTTCGCATCATGCCGGCTAAAACACGGGTTCGGTATCACGATGGCCCTTTATAGACGAGGCAAAGCATGGTTAAGTCATCAAACTGTTCGGCCTCCTGTACAAAGCTGTCCACGGACGTTCGAACGGCTTTCACGATTTCGGCGGGTTCTGCCGGCGGGTTTTCGTTGAGAGCCGACAGCATACGGTCAAGGCCGAACTTGGTTTTATCCATGCCGGTTGCTTCCGGTACACCGTCTGTATACAAAAACAGCTTGGCACCGGGCTGAAGCTGTATCTCATATTCACGGTACTGTAAACCGTTTATGCCGCCAATCACCATCCCGCCTCTGTCTTTATACAGTTCAAAACGTCCGTTCGGCCGCATAAGCACCGGATGTTCATGTCCGGCATTGGCGGCTGTCAGCCGGCCGGTGGAGATTTCCAGAATCCCCAGCCAAACGGTCACAAACATTTCTTCACGGTTATTGGCACAAATGGCGGCATTGGTATCCGTCAGAATTTTAGCGGGTGATTTCCCGCTCATGGCATTGTTGGCCAGAATGATTTTGGAAGCCATCATGAACAGTGCCGCCGGTACGCCTTTGCCGGAAACATCTGCCATGATAATACAAAGATGGTCATCGTCCACCAGAAAGAAATCGTAAAAGTCACCGCCCACTTCTTTGGCGGGATCCATCGAGGCAAAAATGTCAAACTCGGAGCGATCGGGAAAAGCCGGATAGATATTGGGCAGCATATTGGCCTGAATGCGGTTGGCCAGCGACAGTTCGGTGTGGATGCGTTCCTTTTCGGCTGTTACCTTGGTCAGATCGCTGACATACTGCATGATACGCTCTTCCATGCGGTCAATCGACAAGGCCAGCAAACCGATTTCATCATGATTTTTGACGGTTTCCGACAGCTTTTGATTGGCCGCTTTATTTTCTTCGGCAAAGCGGCTGGCCTCTGCGGTAATGGTTTTAACAGGCCGGAGCAACACACGGTGCAGATAGATAAACTGCCCGATAATAACCAGCACCATCAGTCCCGCCATGATAACAAATACCTTGCCGATATAAGTGTTGCGGACATTGACCAGCTTATCCATTTGCCGCTGAACACAGAGGATAGCGGTTGTTTTTCCTTGGTCATCTTTCAGCGGCACCATAGCCGTAATATGCGGGTCGGTTTCGATATAACCCTTATCCCGAATGACCAGTTCCTGTTCGGAATCCCCTTCATACAGTCTGCGGTATTTCTCTTTATATTCTTCATTGGTGGTTTCCCGCACAAAGCCGAAATCATAGAGGGAATAGCGGCTGGTATCGCTGATGGTGGAGAATAGAAATGTAATATGCCCGTAATCCGTCAGGTCGGGACGTATGACATAGATGAAGGTGGAACCGGAGGAATTGCACAGCCGTGACATTCTTTCCCATGCTTCCTGATAGGCTTCTGTGGTACCGCCGCTTTGGGCATATTCTTCCATGCGGCTGACATCCAGTTCCATCGCCGCTGTTTCTGCGGTTCGAACCGCCCCTTCATAGTATTGTTCCAAAAGGGCTTCGGTAAAGCTGTTAAAGCCCATCACGCTGACAATGACAGAAAACAATATCAGCAAAATCACAATCCCTGCGATGCTTTTGAATATGATGCTGAACATTGGCGGACGGCTGTTTCTGTTTGAAGCAGGCTGTTTGTCTGACACACAATCACCTTCCTTATATCCGCTGTGCAGCAGTGCCAACGTTGGCTTTGCGAAAAAGCAACCTCTGCACTGTTGTTTGTTTCGTTTTCATTATACCACAGAATACGCCATAAAGATATATCCAAACCGTTTTTTTTATCAAAAATTGTTCTATCGACATACCACCGCTCCTGTTTGTTGGAGGGCTTTGGGTCTCGCCTGTCGGCTCGGTCGGGGTGCTTTGGCCTTGCGCAAAACTTTTGTGTTGATGTCTTTCCAGTGCTTGACACAAGGCGAACTTATCAGGAATCGGCAGAAACGAAAGACTAATGTTGATTTAGGTCAAGTCAGCGAATTTCGGGAGGGGGTTTGGGGGAACCACTTTTTTCGCCAGAAAAGGGGTTCCCCCAAGCGGCTGACGGTTGGTAAAAAGACCGTCTATTGACGAAATCAGGCACACCTGATACAATGATATCAAAACAGCAGGACAGACCAATGACTGTTGTTTTCCCAAAAATATGCGGAAGGAGTACCGCCATGCACCAACAGGAAAAGAATAAACATAAGTCCCCCGTCCATAAGGGCTGGACGAAACATACCTATCAGCTCATTACACAAAATAAGATTGTCATTTCCTTCTGTTTGTTGATTCACGGCCTTTTTTTCGTTTTTTTGCCGGAGCATTCTTTGATACTGGATGTGAAAGTGCTGATGGCTCTGACCGCTCTGTATGCCGTCAGCTGTGCCGTTGTGGTGATAACGAACGGGCATGAAAAAGCCGAAAAAAGAAAAACGGTGGTTGGCGGAATGTACAAATGGTATTGGGACGACAAGAAAAAACAAATGCTGGGTCCCCGTCAGCGGCTGATGGAAAATGAACTGATTCAACAGCGAACCGAAACGGTTCAGGCACAGGCCGATACACTCGCCCAATATTCGGAACAAAGAAGACAGCGGCTTTTGCAAAAGAAATGGCTATTGGTTGTTCTTTATCTGCTGTTAGCCGCCGTTTGTGTGCCGCTGTTTATTTTTTCATCATTTACGGATCATGCCGTTCATGCTCTTTTAGGCCTGTTTATCACGGCTGATGGGGTGGTTACGTTTGTGGCCGCCCTCAAAGCAAGAAATACCATTCATCGCCATGACCGTTTGATTGCCTTGGCCGCCGCTGTGTTTTCGGTTGTGCTGGGTGCTTTTTTGATGGTGCTTCCGTCCGTTGCGGCACAGTTCCTTGTTCAAATAGCGGGCATCGGTTTCATTGTGAAAGCCTTGGCAGAACTTTGGGTGGCTTTTCATAATCGAAAACAGCTTCTGCTCAACGAAGAAAACCTTCCGCAGGAAAGTACGGATACATAAAAGAAACAAGCATCGGCGAACAGGTTACCCGCCGATTTTTGCCCCAAAAGAATGGCAGAGTTCCGAAAAAGATTTTTGGAACTCTGCCGTTTTTCTATGCCGCAGGACAGCGGTTTTTTGAGGAATGACAACTTATGAATCAAAAAACTGCTGTCCTTCTTCTGTCACAAGCCGTTCGGTTTGGGGATACTCAAAAATAGCGGGGTTGTCGGCATTGGCGGCAAGGTAATCGACAAATTTTGCCGCATACCATTTGGCCATGCCAAGGTTATGCATGAGATAATTTCCGCAGTTTTTTTCGGTGGCACCCGGTACACTTTGCGTGTCCTGAACAGACTGAAACGCTTTCAGAATCAAGTCTTTAATGGCACGGGGGGAACGGTTCCCTTTCAAAATGAGATAGAACCCCGTCAAACAGCCCATAGGCCCCCAGTAGATGATTTCATCTTTCCAGTCGGGGTCATTACGCAGACCGGTGGCGATGATGTGTTCCAGTGAGTGCATGGCCGCCAGATCAATAGCGGGTTCCCGATTGGGCTTTGTCAGCCGGATATCGTAGGTTGTCACCGTGCTGTTCCCGACCGTATCGGTGCGGCTGACGAAAATACCCGGAATGATGCGTGTATGGTCGACAGAAAAGCTGGCTATCAGTTCCATGTGATACGCTCCTTTGATGCATTTTTTTCTATTCGGCATTATATCACAGTGCCGCCCAAAAGTAAATAGGCACTTTGTCCGCCTCGGCCGGCCATTTGGGGGAACCCCTTCCCGAAAATGGCTGACTTTTTGTCTTTGAACATTATGCATTATGCCTTATTTTCTTTCCGACTTTGATGGTGCGGAATAGTCTGACGGCGGCAGCGGTGTACAGCTGTTCGGCGTGTTCCATCGCATAGGCCAGCGTCATCGGACGGTCGATAATGCAGTGCAGGGAAGAGATGCCGCAGTCAAGTATTTTTTCGGCACCTTCTCCCAGTGAACCGGATAAACCGATACAGGGGATACCGTGCGCTTTTGCGTGTGTGCCGATACCCATCATGACCTTTCCGCAAATGCTTTGGCTGTCGGTACAGCCTTCGCCGGTGATGATAAGGTCAACGCCTGAAAGCAGTTGATCAAAGCCGATAAGCGTCAGCACCGTTTCAATGCCGGACTGCATGGTGCCGTTGAGAAAGACCCGCAAAGCCGCCCCCAAACCGCCGGCCGCACCGGCTCCCGTGATGGTGTCGCAGTCAATGCCGTATTGGGAACGTATGACATCACGGTAATGACACATACCCTTTTCGAGCATTTCCACAGCGGCCGGTGAGGCTCCTTTTTGTTTGGCAAAGGTGCGGGCGGCTCCCTGCTGACCGCAAAGCGGATTTTTGACATCACACATCACGGTAATGCGGCAGTCCCGCAAACGGCTGTCCAACCCGCCGGTGTCGATTTGTGCCACCTCACCCAACTCTCTGCCGAAGCCGTCAAGCTCTGTGCCGGATGATGACAGGAACTTCACCCCCAACGCCCGCATACAGCCCATGCCGCCGTCATGGGTGGCAGATCCGCCCACAGCGATGGCGATTTCCTGACAGCCGTTATCCAGAGCGTCCCGTATCAGTTCACCGGTGCCGAAGGTGGTGGTGTGCAGAGGGTTCCTGCGATCCGGCGGCACCAGCGGCAGACCGGAAGCCGCCGACATTTCGATGATAGCTTTATGGCCGTTCAGAATGCCATAGGAAGCGGTGATGCTGTTCATGCACGGGTCATGCACACGAGCCGCCGCATAGCGTCCGCCTGCCGCAGAAACGACCGCTTCTACCGTGCCTTCGCCGCCATCGGCCACGGGCAAACCGATACATTCGCAGTCGGGAAAAACCTGTCGGGCGGCATGGGTCAGCAGTGTAATGATTTGTGTACTGCTCAGACTGCCCTTAAAGGCGTCGGAAGCAAAAAGAAATTTCATGGTTTGTTCTCCTGTTCTTTATCTCAGGCCAGTCACTTGGGGGAACCCCCTCCCGAAATTCGCTGACTTTTGGTATCTGAAAATATTATTCATTATTCGTTATTCATTATTCTTTATTATTTATTTCTCCCTTCCCGAAATTCGCTGACTTGACCTCATCAAACATTATTCATTGTTTTATAGCGTTCCAATAGTTCATAGAGGTCATCAATTTCTTCCATGATGGCTTGGCCGTTGTCGGTGTCTTTGACCATGATGCGGTTTTTCTCGGTTTCAATCAGCTGGGAACTGGAAATGATGTCTATGTTTTCTTCCAAAGCCTTTTCAATGCTTTCAAAGGGCTGGTGTGCTTTGATACGCAGTCCGTGAGAATTGTAAATCAGCGTATAGCCGGCAATACCCGTTTTAGGCTGATAATCTTTGCAGAAACCGCCGTCAATGACCAGCAGTTTGCCGTTGGCTTTCAGGGGCGTTTCACCCTTTGAGGCCAGTACAGGAGTGTGACCGTTGATGATATGCGAATAGGGAGAATAGAGGTCAAATTCACGCAGAATCATACTGCAGCATTTTTCGGTTTCATAATAGCGGTAATAGGGGTCGGCTTCCTCGTGCCAGGTGCTTTTATCTTCGATAAAGTACCGCTCAAAGGTCTTGATATTCCTGCCGCAAAGCGGGGAACGCCGGCCACACCACAAATACCAAAGGAAATCCAGTTTTTCTGCGGATTTTTCCTTGCTGAAATAGACATATCGAACGGTTTTGTCTGCCATGTCCAGCAGGGCTTTGCCTTTATAGATGCCGCCCAGTACCCGCACACCGAAAAAGTTGCCGCCTTCGTCAAGCGGAATACAGCCGTGATACAGCAGGTTGCCGTTGGTGCAAAGGTACATACTGCCCTTGGCCAGCAGAAAGCGGATATGCTTTTGGAGCCGGACACTGTTGAGAAAAGCCGCCTTCAGTCCGTCCATGATGCTTTGTTCTTCCTCGCTGTAACTGTACGGTGAATGACTTTGAACGGTCGGCAAATCGGAATCCTTCAGCGGATAATCCTGTTCTTCTATGCGGACGGTGCCGTTTGTCAGGTCGATTTTTTCGAGCATCATGCGGTCTTTCATTTGGTATTCCGGATTACGCCGCAAAATTTGTCCTTCGGCTTTGAACTGCATCACGGTGATAGCCCGCAGAGCTTTTTCCATCGCATCGCCGTTGGCATAGGTCTGACCGGCAAAAACCGTCAGGTTCCGCAGACTGATGCCGTAGCCGTTTTCCAAGGTTTCAAGGGTATTGTATTTGATGCACCCCCGCACAACATTGGCAATACAGGCTTCGTTGCCGCAGGCCGCACCAATCCAAAGAATATCATGGTTGCCCCATTGGATATCCAGCGAATGATGTGCCATCAGCAAATCCAGAATTTTATCCGCTCCCTGACCACGGTCAAAAATATCTCCCACAATATGCAGATGATCCACCGCCAGACGTTTGATCAGTCCCGCTAAGGCTTCGATAAAATCGTCAGCGTCAAGACCGATAATGCTGTTGAGGATTCTTTCATGGTAACGAATCTGGTTGTCGTCCTCATCTTTCTGGGCATGAATCAGTTCGTCAATGATATAGGCATAATCGGCGGGCATGGCTTTGCGAACCTTTGAACGGGTGTATTTGGAGGAAAGCATCGCCGCTATTTCAATCATGCGGTTGATGATCAGCCGATACCTGTCGGCACTGATGACATGGCCTTTTTTGATCAGACGGAGCTTCTCTCTGGGATAATAAATAATGGTGCAGATTTCCTCGATTTCGTTGTCAGAGAGTTTTTCGCCATACAGTCTGTCGGCCTTTTCCCGAATGACCCCTGCACAGTTGTTCAGGATATGGCAAAAGGCTTCGTATTCGCCGTGAATATCGCTCATAAAGTGTTCGGTGCCTTTGGGCAGGTTGAGAATGGCGGACAGGTTAATGATTTCACGGGAAAGCGCACGAACAGAGGGGTATTTTTCGGAAAGCAGGTGCAGATATTTATCTTTTTGTTCCATAGGATACCTCCTTTTGATGATGGCACACACAAGTGAATAGTGTTTAGTGTTTAGAAGTGCCAAAATTCAGCGAATTTTGGAAGGGGAGAAATAAATAATAAAGAATAGAATAACAAATAAATAATAATGTGCGAGGAGCCAAAAGTCAGCGAATTTCGGGAGGGGGAGAAGTAATGAATAATGAATAATGAATAGTGAATAATGAATAAT
>CADCOZ010000034.1 GCA_902803125.1 uncultured Ruminococcus sp. | reverse complement strand
CCTTTTTGCTTTTTTTGTTAGTTTTGATGTCAGCCATTCACCGGGGGAAACCTTTATCTCAGGGGTAGTCACTTGGGGAAACCCCTTTTCTGGCGAAAAAAGGTGTTTCCCCAAACCCCTTCCCGAAATTCGCTGACTTTTGGTATTTCGATATTATTCATTATTCGTTATTCATTATTCATTATTCACTATTTCCGCATATCATGTGTCAGGAGGGATAAGCATGAATCAGGTTATTGTTGTGTCGCATTATGTTGCCGCAGAGGAATCCGAAAGAATAAGAAGGTTTAACCAAATTGTCACTTCTATGGTGCGGGAGGCTTTATTGGCCAAGCCTCCCCTCACACAAAAACAAGACCGTCAGCAGGAAAAACCCAAAAAATAAAGTCTTACGCATCGGTCTATGGCCGTGTATCGAAAAACGTACCAAATCATTCCGACCGTATGCCAAAAGTTCCTGTACACCGTCTATCCTTCAGAGCAAACAAAGCCGCAGTCCTTACCAATCGGTTTGACTGCGGCTCGTTTCTTGCAGGGGCTTCGCCGTTATGGTTTACATTTGTCGAACGATGGATTGAAGGCATAAAAGTTTTTGCTGTCAAGTTTATCGGTCAGTAAACGCAAGCCTTCACCGAATCGTTGATAATGCACAATTTCTCTTTCCCTCAAAAAGCGGATAGCGTCCTTTACGTCATAATCATCACAAAACCGCAGAATATTATCATACGTTGTGCGGGCTTTTTGCTCTGCCGCCTATGGGTATGGACAACCAAAGCAACGAATCGGGGACAGAAATCCACCAAAAAATGGCTATTCTATCCCTTAAGCCCATTCGGAGATGACCTCTTCCTCTTCCAAGAAGGTTCCTTCCGTTGGCACCTCTGTACTGCTCTTCCCTCTCACCTCTTCGCTTAAAATTTCCAGTAAATATGAATCACTCGGTTCTGTTTCGACCCGCCTACCTCTATCCGCTCGATGAACGAACGCACAAACAGGTTGTCAATCTCCTCAAAAGAACAGATAGCTTCTATCCTCTGCCGTTTTTGCTCATCGTTCAGACGGTTCTGTTTCTTGACCGCTATGACTGACCGCAAATAATCGGCTTTGGCTTCGTTTTCAGACTGTTCCTGTGACAAAGACAAAGACAAGTCCATAAACTGTTCTTCGGTGACGACACCCTGCACCTTATCCATGTACAAGCTCTTCAAAGTAAACAGCAGTTTGCGGTGTTCTTCCTCCAGCCGCCGCAGCTGTGCGGTCAACGCTTTGATTTGAAGTGTCGTGTCATCATACAGAAGCTGACTGTCCGATAATAGACCCTCGTCCAGATAGATTGACCGCAGGTTCTTGATTTCCTGTGCCACCGCCTTATCCAGCGTGGATTCAAAGATACAGCTCCCCTGACAATGCTCCCGACCGTTTTTGGCCTGTATACAGCGGTAGAACCGTTTGTGACGGTTATAGGATATCCCCATGTGGTAACCGCAGTTGGCACAAACCAATATTCCGGCATACTTGTTCCGTTCACCCGTGTAACAGGGCTTGGCACGGGTGTTCCATAAACAGCGGGTCGTGTCCCATACGGCACGGTCAATGATTGGTTCGTGGGTATTCTCCGTGCGAACCCATGCTTCGGGGTCTGAGGGTACGCTGTGACGGCTTTTGTAGGTAGGGTTATGGGTGCGTCCCTGTATCAGGTGGCCGAGATATACCTCGTTGGTCAGAATATGACTCACCGTTTCATACCGCCAGCAGGGATTCGGACTTTTGCCTGTGCTTTTCTTTTTCCGTCCCTTCAAACGGCCATAGGTGTCCGGAGAAGGTATGCCCTGCCGGTTCAAATAGCGGGCAATCGCCGCACGACCCATACCGCTGTTATAGAGCTGAAATATCTCCCGCACCACAGCGGCGGCCTCCTCATCTATCAATAGATGGCCTTTTTGTTCGGGGTCTTTTTGATACCCGTAAGGAGCAAAGGAACCGATAAAATAACCTGCCCGCATACGGGTATGCAAGGCCGCTTTGATGCTTTCCGACATATCCTCCAAATACCACTCGTTGAGCAAGCCGTTGATTTGCCGTGCTTTTTTACTGCCGGCCACCGCCGTATCCACATGGTCAACCACGCTGACAAAGCGAATGCCCCATTCGGGGAACAGCCCGTGAATATACTTTTCCACCATTTCCAATTCACGGGTAAAGCGGGACTGCGACTTGCACAGCACGATATTGAACCGTCCCCTCTGTGCATCGGAAAGCATCCGTTGAAAGGCGGGGCGGCTGCGGTCGGAGCCGGCATAGTCATCATCCGCATAAATATCATAGACCTCCCAGCCCTGTGCATCGGCATAGGCGGTCAGCATGAGTTTTTGGTTGGTGATACTGCCGGAATCCTCCTGTGCATTCTTTTTGTTGCGGTCCTCTTCCGACAGGCGGCAATACACCGCCGCTTTTTGTTTCATGGCCATCCCTCCTGACACATCGTATGCGGAAATAATGAATACTGAAAACTGAAGACTGAAAAATGAATAATTTTTTCCTGCGGCTACACGTTTCGTGTAGGCTATTATTCATTCTGCTTTGTGGTCATTTTCCTTTAATGTGGAAAGTGGAATCCTTTTCAAGAACCGTCAGCACAAACGACAAAGTAACGGTATCAAACAAAACTTTTCCGACACTCCCTTAGAGCTGACCAATAAGAAAAACCCGTACCGATGATTTGGAATACTCGGTCGGGTTACGATTCAGCTTCTGCCTTTCTCCGAACGGCAGAAGTGTTTTGAATATTATTCACCACGCCAATAAAAAAGCGGCAGGAACAGGCGATGGTCACACCCGTTTCCTGCCGCCGTTCCTCAGCGGTTTTGTTCAGAATCAATGGATCATGCAAGCATACCGGCCTGCGTACGGCAATCAATTTTCTAAAACTTGGTTTATCGTTTTGCGTAAAGCGACTGTTAAGACAGCGTTTTGGCAGGTCAAAGCACCGAATCGAGCCAACAAGCAAGCCCCCCAAGAAATTACGGCACAAAATTGATTCCCGTGTGTCCTGCGGCACAGATATAAACAGCCGGCCGGAAGCCGAACCGCTGTTCATACCATTGCCCAAGAGCGGCCGAGAAGGATTCTGCCGCAGAGGGAGCCATCAAGTTGACCGTACAGCCGCCAAAGCCGCCGCCTGTCATTCTGGCCCCATAAACCCCCGGCCAATGAAGGGCTTGTTCCGCTAAGAAATCGAGTTCTTCACAGCTGACTTCAAAAGCATCCCGCAAAGAAATATGAGAAGCGGTCATCAATTGTCCGAAAGACAGCCAATCCTGCTGTTCAAGTGCTTTGGCGGCACGAATGGTGCGGTCATTTTCATAGACGGCATGATAAGCCCGTTTCAGGCTAACGGGATTGGTAATCAAATGCTTTTTTTGTTCAAAGGCTTCCGGCGTGAGGGAACACAAGGAAGAAACGCCAAGGTCTTTGGCGGCCTGCATACATTCCTGCCGCCGCTGATTATAAGCCGAAGCGGCGAGGGAGTGTTTCACGCCGCTGTTGACAATGACCACAGCGACATCACCGAGCGGGATATACCGATAATCAAGGGTATCGGTATGCAACAGGACGGCACTGTTTTTTTGTCCCAACACGCTGACGAAGGGATCCATAATACCGCTGTTCACGCCCATAAACCGGTTTTCTGCCCATTGACAAATCAAAGCGGCCTGCTTGTTGGTGATGGAAAGGGAGAACAACTCCTTGAGTGCAGACAGCACTGCGACCTCTATAGCGGCTGAAGAGGACAGACCCGCCCCTACAGGCAGACTGCTGTCAAACATAAGCTGAACCCCTTCATCGACTGCATAGCCCAAGGACAGCAGAACCTTTATGACACTGACCGGATAGTCCGCCCAGCTGCCTTTCAGGGTAAGATCGTCAAGGTGGTAGGTAACGATGCCGTCAGCGGGATATTGACAGGAATACAGCTGGATCATACGGTCATTCCGGCGGCTGGCCGCACAGGATACCCCCAAAGGAATGGCATAAGGCAGAACATACCCGCCGTTATAGTCAATATGCTCTCCTATCAGATTCACCCGACCCGGCGCAAAACACTGTACCTGTTCTTCTTTTTGATAGACTTTTATAAACGCCAATGATAATGCCTTCATCTTCATGCTTCCTTTCCGCAAAATAAGCAGGGAATCCCCGTTTCGTAACAAGGATTCCCTTTTGACCGATAGGAATTTAATCGTTATTGGCTTGATATTTTTTGATGGCAATTTGATAGGCTTTCAGATACTGCTGTGCCATATGGGTGTCATCAATGGTGACCAAAGAATCCCGAACACTCTGCCGAATAATGGTTCGCTGTTCATCGTCCAGACTGGACAGCTTTTTGAGATAACGAGCCAACTCCGACCGCTTGCTGTACACAAAGCCGTTGACCCCGTGGCTGACCGTACTGCGAACAATGCCTTCTTTATCTTCCTTGACCAGCACCGGCAAGCCGCAGGCCATCGCTTCCACAAAGGACATCGACATCAGACTGTCATCGGCAGAGCATACATAAATATCACAGGAGGAGTAAATAGCAGGCATCATAGTGTTGGCCACCGCACCGGCAAAAATAATGCGATTCTCTAATTTGAGCGTGTGGCACAGCCGCCGCAGATAATCCACTTCCGTGCCGTCACCAACAATCAGCATTTGAATATTCTCGGAAGGCTTGATATACTTGGCAAAGGCAGTCAAAACAAACTCTAAATTCTTTTCAACCGTCAGCTTGCCTGCAAAAACCGCCACGGTGGCCTCAGCGGACAACCCGAATTTGGCTCTTGTTTTCAGAATAGCCTCTCTTGATGTTTTGTGATAATCAAACCTCTCGGTATCCGTATTGGAATGAATGAGCATCACACGGCGGTTTCGTTCGGCTTTCTGCACAAACAGGGCGGCTCGTCCGCAGGAAGAAGTCACAATATCGGCATTGTCCAGCATATCACAAAAATGCCGCTTTTCAAAAAACGTCTTGATATTCCATGTCATGCGGGAGGTATCAGCGGCAAACCGATCCATAAAATAGTCATGAATGGTAAAAACAACCGGCACACTGCATTTATCCGCCACCGTCAGCCCCAAATAACCGATTTTGGTGTCGGTATGAATATGCACCACGTCCGGATTGAAACCGGCAATAAAGTCAATCAGACTGCCGTTATGGATGCCCCGACACTCAAAGCCATATTTATTATTGGCTCGTCTGGCGGGACAATAGATATTTTTTTCCAACTGGGAATAAAATACCTCTTTGAGCATGGGATTGGATGTGACCACCATTACTTCATGGGACAAGGAGGTCAGCCCTTTTTTCAGGATATCCACATAACTGGCTACGCCGCTCACAAAAGGAGTGTATACTTCACTAAAAATCAACACACGCATTATCATCACCAACCCATCAGCATTTCGTAATGTTGGAGGGCTTTACCCTCCAAACCCCTTTCCAAAAATCGCTGTGTTGTAGTCTTTCAAGTGCTTGGCGAGCAAAACTGTTGTATTCTGTCACTTTAGCTTTTGCCTCACCAATTCTCGAAAAACCCGCCTTCCCCACACGTTATACTTTTTTCTCTGCGGTAAGATATTAAACAGGGGCTTTGAGAAACACAACCGCCATCAGCTTTTTATACGGACAGCTCTCCCCCATTGGTTCAGCGGGGAGCTGTCAGCGTTTCCTTAGTCTCACTTGGAAACAATACCCTTAGAGGTATTATAGCATGAAAAATCCATGAACAAAAGAGTTTTTTGAAATCCTGTTAAAATTATAATAAAACTCTTTCAAAAACAAAAAAAATAGTATATAATGAATATATCATTGAGGATTACTTCTTTCCTGCTGAGAAAACCGGAAGGGTGCTTTTGATGCAGAACTATTTTTTGCTCACAAAAAGAACGGTTACTTTTCAGCAGACAGCTTTTGGAGGTGCTAATCATAATGGAAACAAAATTTTCTGTGACACTGGACAAAATCATCAAGGAATTGGATCTGGAAGTGGCCTATATGCCCGAAGAACCGGAAAAAATCAAGATTGTGTCCCGCGATATTATTCGGCCGGGACTGGAACTGACAGGCTTTCTTGATTTTTTCGATAATACCCGCATGATGATCTTCGGCAATACCGAAAACAGCTATCTGAACCGCTTCAGCACGGAACAGCGGTATCATGTGATTGAACGAATGTTTGCGCTTCAGCCGCCATCTATTATTGTCACACGCAATATTATTCCCTACGGCGAATTGATGTCGGCGGCAGAAAAGTATAAAATCCCTGTCTTACGCAGTGCAGAAACCACCTCGGTGCTGTCGGCTTCTCTGATTTCCATGCTGAATACCGAACTGGCCCCCCGTGTGACCCGTCACGGCGTACTGGTAGAAGTCTATGGTGAAGGACTGCTCATTGTCGGCGACAGCGGTGTCGGCAAAAGCGAAACAGCCATCGAACTGGTCAAGCGTGGTCACCGACTGATTGCAGACGATGCGGTAGAGATTCGCAAGGTTTCCAACCGTCAGCTGATTGGACAGTCACCGGCGAATATTCGTCATTTTATTGAGCTGAGAGGCATTGGCATTATCAACGCCAGAAGGCTGTTCGGTATGGGCTCGGTTAAAATGAGCGAGAAAATCGACATGGTCATCAATCTGGAGCTGTGGGACAGCAAGAAGGTTTATGACCGCATGGGCATGAGCAACGAAATGACAGAGATTCTGGGCAATCAGGTGCCGATTCTGACGATTCCCGTCAAGCCCGGCCGAAACCTTGCGGTCATTATTGAGGTTGCGGCGATGAATAACCGTCAGCGAAAGATGGGCTATAACGCTGCCCGTGAACTGTTCCAGCTGTTAGGCTTAGAGCTGCCCGAAGAAGAGGAAAGCGGCGTGAAAACCATTCCGTTCTAAAAGAATGTTGGAGGGCTTTGCCCTCCAAACCTCCCACCAGGGGCGTTGCCCCTGGACCCCACCAGGGGGGCTCCCCCTGGACCCCCGTTGGGGGAAAACTTTTTCTGGCGAAAAAAAGTTTTCCCCCAAACCCCCTTTCAAAATTCGCTGTGTTGAGGTCTTTTAAGAACTTGACAAGCAAAGCGATTGTATTCTTTCGTCGCTTTATCATTTACCTCACCGATTCTTGAACGACTTGCCTGCTCATACATTATTCATTATTCGTTATTCACTATTCATTATTCACTATTTCCGCTGACAGGGGGAGTACGACTGCATTTATCATCGAATGCACGTTAAACAACAATTCATAATCACAATTCAAAGATAGGGGTAGTTTATGATAGACAATCAATTGATAGAAAAACTCCAAAAAGAGAATGTCACCTTGGCTTTTAATGTACCGATGAAGCACCATACCAGCTTCCGTATCGGGGGCTGTGCCGATGCATTATGTGAAGTGAAGGATGTGCCGTCCCTGCGGGCGGTGACAGCACTGTGCAGAGAATACGGCGTACCGTATTTTATTCTGGGGCGAGGCTCCAACCTGTTGGTATCGGATCAGGGCATTGAAGGACTGGTCATTACGCTGGGCGGTGAATTTTGCGAGGTTTCCCTCACGGAAGAAAATGTTATCCGAGCGGGAGCGGGCTGTACACTGGCCAAGCTGTGTATGTTTGCCAAAGAAATGTCGCTGAGCGGACTGGAATTTGCTTGGGGCATTCCCGGTTCCGTTGGCGGTGCGGTCTATATGAACGCCGGAGCCTATAACGGCGAAATAAAACAGGTGACAGTGGCCGTAGACTATATGGATAAGGACGGTCAAATCAAGCGGTGTCGGGCAGACGAACTGCAATTTTCCTACCGTCACAGCCGGTTCACGGATACAGAGGATATCATTCTGAGTGCCGCCTTTTGCCTGACTCCGAAAGAGCAGAACGCTATTGCGGAAAAAATGAACGAGCTGATGGAACGCCGCAAGTTAAAACAGCCGCTGAACCATCCGAGTGCCGGCAGTGTCTTTAAGCGGCCGGAAGGAGCTTTTGCGGCGGCACTGATTGAAGAATGCGGATTGAAGGGTTATCGCTGCGGCGGAGCACAGGTCAGTCCGAAACACGCCGGCTTTATTGTCAATGATAACGGTGCCACCGCAGAAGATGTTTTGCACCTGATAGAGCATATCCGGCAGGTTGTGAGCGAAAAGAAGCATATCAACCTATGTTGTGAGGTCAAATTTGTAGGCAGAAAATAAGCGGTGTGCAGGTGAAAAAAATGGAGTTTGTGATTATTACGGGCTTATCCGGAGCGGGCAAATCGGTGGCCATGCGGAGTATGGAAGATATCGGCTATTACTGTGTGGATAACATTCCGCCGGCACTGGTCACGACTTTTTACGATTTGTTTGAGAAATCCTCGGACGAACGCATGAAAAAAATGGCTGTGGTTACCGATGTGCGTTCCGGAGAGGTCTTTACCGATTTATTTACGGTGCTGGATCGTTTGCGGGCAGAAGAAAAGCCCTATAAATTGTTGTTTTTAGATGCACAGGATGCGGTACTGCTGCGGCGGTATAAAGAAACCCGCCGTAAACACCCGCTGTCAGATGTGACCAAAGGTTCCACGGAGGACGCTTTATTTTTGGAAAGACGACTGCTGATGCAGGTCAAAGCACGGGCGGATTATGTCATCGACACCTCCCTGCTTGCTCAAAAGCAGCTCAAAGAACGCATTTCTTCGCTGTTTTTGGGAGATGCGTCCCTTGGCATGACGGTGACCTGTTTATCGTTCGGCTTCAAGTACGGTTTGCCGTCCGAAGCGGATTTAGTCTTTGATGTGCGCTGTCTGCCCAATCCGTTCTATATTCCGGAACTGAAGCGTCATACCGGTCTGGAAGCGTGCGTCTATGATTATGTGATGCAGTTCGAACAGTCCCAAGGCTTTGCTCAGCGAATGCTGTCTTTGGTGGACTTTTCTCTGCCGCTGTACCATCAGGAAGGCAAAAGTCAGTTAGTGATTGCGGCAGGCTGTACCGGCGGCAAGCACCGTTCTGTCACCATGACAAGGGTGCTGTATCAGCATATTCAGGAGGCCGGTCAGCGGGTCATTGTGCATCATAGAGATATTGCAAAAGAATAGCGGTGATGGAGTATGTCCTTTTCAAAAGAAGTCAAAAAAGAATTATGTACGCCCGCAGAACTGACAAAAGAACAGCAGGAAGCCCTGCTGTATGGTATGCTGTTGTTCTCTAAAAGCTTCAGTGCCTCTGCCATTTCCTTCACCACAGAATCCCGTGCGGCGGCGATGGCCTATTCCGAAACCTTGGTGTCGCTGACCGGCGTAATTGTGGAAATGACCGTCAAGCTGACCCGCCGGCGGGGTGAAAACAGTGTCTTTACCCTTCATATCCCCGACAAGAACGATTGTGCCAAGATATTCGACCGGTTCGGCCATCGTTCCTCTTCCCCTTGTCTGCGTATCAATCGGGGCAATATTGACGGTGATGACTGCACAGCCTATTTTCTGCGGGGTGTTTTTCTGGTCTGCGGCAGTGTGACAGACCCCGACAAGGACTATCATTTAGAATTTGCCGTTCCTCACAAAAATTTAGCCGCCGATTTGGAGCGAATCATTGCAGAGATTACCGAAATCAAGCCGGAACCCCACACGGTACGCCGACAGGGCAGCTATGTTGTCTACCTCAAAGAAAGCGACATTATTGCGGATATGCTCACCTATATGGGAGCGTCCATGTCGGCGATTGCCGTTATGCAGAGCAGTATGAGAAAATCTGTCCGCAACCGTGTGAACCGTCAAATCAATTCGGAAACCTTCAACCTCAAAAAAACAGCGGAGGCGGCGGCCAAGCAAATTATTGCCATTGAGAAAATCAGCCGTCAGCAGGGCTTATCCTCTTTGCCCGATGATTTGCGGGAATTGGCAGAAATCCGGCTGGAGCATCCCGAATATAACCTGCGGGAGTTAGGACAAACTCTGTCCGTTCCCATCAGCCGTTCCGGCGTTAACCACCGCCTTCAGCGTTTGATGGCGATAGCGGAAGAAATGAATAATGAATAGTGAATAGTGAATAATGAATAATGTGTGAGGAACCAAAAGTCAGCGAACTTCGGGAAGAAGCAATAGAGAATAGTGAATAACATTGATGTAGGTCAAGTCAGCGAATTTAGGGAGGGGGTTTGGGGGAACCCCTTTTTTCGCCAGAAAAGGGGTTCCCCCAACGGGGGTCCAGGGGG
>CADCOZ010000033.1 GCA_902803125.1 uncultured Ruminococcus sp. | reverse complement strand
CGAACCGGAGGAACCGATAATCAGGTCAATATTGTTGCGGTTTGTCTGGCGGGTGTCGTTGCTGACACGGATACCCTCCGCTAACAGCAGGGATTTATCGCAGGCCGGCTTTTTTGAGGTTTTCGATGTGTTCTTCCATCGTTACCGCATAGTAGGGAACAGCCGGTTCGGTGTCGGTGGCAGACTTATGGCAGAAGTAATAGTAGTCGGTTTTGCCAACGGTCAGAGCCGCTTCAATGGCTTCCATACCGGGGTTGCAGATGGGGCCGGGCGGCAGACCTTTGTGGTCATAGGTATTATAGGTACTCTTGAAGGTCTTGCGCTCTGCGAGCGGGATATCCTGCAAGGAAGCATAGGGATAATATTTGGTGGAATCCAACTGGAGATAATCTAAGCCGAACTCGTTATTTTCGTTGATGCCGTCATGCGGAATGGTCGCCAAACGGTTATGCAGAATAGCCGAAATCATATACATATCGTCTTTGTTGGCGGCTTCTGCCTGAATAAGGGAGGCCAGCGTCAGCACTTCCTCCATGGTCATGTTGATCGTTTCGGCCCGTTCTGCAACGGTCATCTTCTTGTCATAGCCCAAGACACGGGTCTTTTTGCCGTAAATCTTGCGGCGGTAGTTGGCTAAGAATTTTTCGATGACGGTATCCACTTTTTCGCCAACAAAGAAGTCGTAGGTATCCGGGAAGAGATAGCCCTCCAGCTTCAGCGGACGAGCCGATGCATTCGGAATACTGCTGATGAATTCATAGTCATCGAAGTCATCGGAATTACAGGCGGCTAAGAACTCGGAGGCACTGCATACCTTATTATCCTCCAGCAGTTTGGCGTACTGCTTCAGCGACATACCTTCTGTAAAGCGTATGGTCACCACGTCGGTACGGTTCATATCCGACTGCATATAGTTGATGAGAGCCTGATAGTCTTTATTGGTGGCTACTTCAAAAGTACCCTGTGTAAAGCCGGTGGTTGACTTGGTCAGTATGGCATAGAGCTTGAAGAACCACTTGGTCTTGATGACGTTGTTTTCATACAGAATATCGGTGATAGTATCAATATCAGCGTCCTGCGGAATGGTCAGGGTGACAACCTGATCTTCTTCACGGCCAACCCCCAGCATATCATTCACGCCAACCATGATGAATTCGCCAATCATGACCGAAAGGAACAGCACCATGGCAAACCATACCAAACGAAACACAATACGGTTCTTTTTGGCTTTGCGTTTCCGCCGTTTGCGGTCAATTTTTTTGGCTTTTCTCAGTACTTTTTTATTCACCGAACCGGTTTCATGGGTTGGATTGGCACTGTAGCTGTTCAGCTCTTCATCGCTGGCCGCTTCTGTGCCGGATGCACCGTTCGATGAAGCCGCAGACGGCTGTCCGTCCGGTGATGGTTGGCCGGTGGTTTCTTCTTCCTGATCTATTGCTTCACTGATACTGAGTTTGAAGTTAGCAATTCTTTCCTGCCGCTTTTTTTCGAGTTCCTCACTCATCCGGTTTCCTCCTCTTTCAGTGCCGGAAGGGGCTTGATTTTTCGGAAAAATCTGTCTGTCACAAGCATTCCGACCGGTTTATCATACTTACTGCGGGGCAGACTCCAGCGTACACATTTACTGTAGCACAATCCAACGGTAAAGCCCTGATAGCCCGACAAGAAGCGGTCATAATAACCCTTGCCGTAGCCCAAGCGGTACCCTTGACAGTCAAAGGCCATGCCCGGCACAAGGCAGATACTGCCCTGTCCGCTGCCATCAAACGGCTGACACTGTGCGGGTTTCGGTTCCATAACGCCAAAACTGCCTGCGGTTAATTGCTTAAAGGTGGTAATATAGTAAAAAGCCATTTGACAGGTGCCGTCAATACAGCGAGGCACCGCCACCCGTTTGCCGTCCCGCCAAGCACGTTTAATGATGCGGAACGTATCGGGTTCGGACGCTTTGGAAACATAGGTCAGTACCGTATCGGCTGATTGATACTGATACAGCTGAAACAGCTTTTTCTGCATACAGAGATCCGAAGCGTTTCGTTCTTCTTCCGGAATGCTGTCACGCAAGCCGCGAAAAAACGACCGTAAGGCTTTTTTTTCTTCTCTGATATTTCTTATCGGCATTGGATAGAAGTCCTCACTTTGTCAGAAACGGCACTGTTTCTGAAGGCGGCCAGCAGCATCAGGCTGAATTCCAGTGACACGCCCATACCTTTAGCGGTAATGATGTGGCCGTCACGGCAGACATACTCATCTGTGGGGAGATATCCTCTCATTTCGCTTTCAAAGGAAGGGAAGCAGACAGCTTTTTTGTTCATCAGGATACCCGCATGACCCAGCACAGACGGAGCCGCACAAATAGCCCCAATAATAAGCTGTGACTTATCGCAGTAGCGAATAGCCTGCTGAACGGTGTTGCAGGCTTCCAAATTCAGCGTACCCGGCATACCGCCCGGCAATACAATGCCTTCTAACTTTTTGCTGAACTCTGTCAGTTCGCTGTCAACCATATCCGCTTCGACCATAATGTTATGGGAGCCGACAATTGTTTTACTGCCCACACCAACTGTAATAACTTCCACACCGCCTCTGCGTAAAACATCGACCGGTGTCAGTGCTTCTATCTCTTCAAAACCATTTGCCAAAAATACATATACCATAATAGCGTCCTCCTTCATTGATGATGACTTTTCTCTCAAACATGAATGCCCCTTGACCCAACACCAACAATCTGCTGACGGGACATTACCGCTTCTATAGTAACACAATCATATTTGTTCTGTCAAGACTGCGTGTTGGAATGTTGGGGCTTTGCTGTTGGGGCTTTGCCCCAAACCCCCTTCCAAAAATCGCTGAGTTTTACCTGCCCGGTTAGATATCTAAACATTATTCACTATTCATTATTCATTATTCATTATTTCTCCCCCTTCCAAAAATCGCTGAGTTTTACCTGCCCGGTTGG
>CADCOZ010000032.1 GCA_902803125.1 uncultured Ruminococcus sp. | reverse complement strand
CCCTTTTTTCGCCAGAAAAGGGGTTCCCCCAAGTGGCTGTCCTGTGTTACACGAGTTTGACATTGGCCGAACCAAGGCGGCGTTTCAGTTCGTCCAGCATAACGGAATTGGGGGAAACGTGCAGGGAAGGCGGAGTTGTCCAGAGGGTGCCGGAATCGGTAAAGTAGATATACAGCGGGGTATGGCCGTCAAAGATATCCGTGACTTGTCTGGCACGCAGATATTCCTGACACATATCGTTTGGTACCCGCAAATACAGCCCTTTCTTCTGCGGCTTGCGGGTCGGTGATACAGACGGGGCAGATGTATGGGAAACCGAAGCATTAGACGGAACAGAAGCATTGGAAACCGAAGCATTGGACGAAACAGAAGCATTGGAAACCATAGTATCAGACGGAACAGAAGCATTGGGAACCGAAGTATCCGATGACAAAGGCGGAAGCTGTTTTGGTGCCTGCTGTAACGTGTTGGCCAACAGTTTGCATTCGTCCTCACGGGTGCTGACCGTTGCCCCAATACGCAATACCTGCCCTTCCTGCAAAAGATTGCCGTACTGCATCAGCGTCTGCGGAAAAACAATCATTTCCATGGCGGCATAGCGGTCTTCAATAGCGACAAAGGCCATCTGCTGACCGTTTTTGGTGGTTTTCAGCTTGACAGCCGTCACAATGGCAAACACATCTGCTTTATGGCCGTCATCATAGCGGTGTTCCTCGTTGGCCAAAATGTCATTCAGACGGTCGGCACGGGCATCGTAAATAGCTTCTTCATATTCTGACAGCGGATGTCCCGAAAAGTAAAGCCCCGTGCAGGCTTTTTCCATTTCGAGCAGTTCCCTTGGTGCATATTCTTCCACCAACGGCAAAGGCGGTTCCGGTTCCGCTCCTGCACCACCCTGTGACAAACCGAACAAATCCAGCTGACCTTCCAGTATATCATCCTTTTTGGCAGAGATATACGACAAGGTGGTGTCAACCGCCGCTATCATCTGATGACGGTTAGCACCCAGTCCGTCCAAGGCACCGCACCGAATCAGACTTTCCACCGCTCTGCGGTTGAGTTCTGTGCCATACAGACGACTGCAAAAATGATAGAATGATCGAAACGGTCCGTTGCGGCGTTCACGGATAATTTTGTCAATCAGGTTCTTTCCCAAGTTTTTGACCGCCATCAGGCCGAACTCGATTTCATTATCCTTGACGGTAAAGCCGCTGTCACTGACATTGACATGGGGCGGCCGCACCGTGACATGATGGCGGGCGCATTCATCGGTATAGGTTGCCACCTTGCCGGCATTGTCCAATACACTGGTCAGCAGTGCCGCAAAATACGGGGCAAAGTAATGGCACTTCAAATAGGCGGTTTGGTAGGCAATCAAGGCATAACACGCCGCATGGGATTTATTAAACGCATAAGAAGCAAAACTCTCCATCTCGGCAAAAATCGCTTTGGCGGTTTCTTCGGGAACCCCTCGGCGAATACAGCCGTCCACCGCCACGGTGCCGTCCTCGTTTTCCAGTCCATAGATAAAGACCTTTCGTTCCTCTTCCATGACGCTTTTCTTCTTTTTAGACATGGCTCGCCGCACAATATCCGCCCGACCCAAAGAATAGCCTGCCAAGGAACGGAAAATCTGCATGACCTGTTCCTGATAGACAATACACCCATAGGTCACCTTCAAAATCGGCTCCAACAAAGGATGACGATAGGTAACCTTTTCGGGATGATGGCGGTTCTCGATATAGCGGGGAATGGACTCCATCGGTCCCGGACGGTACAGGGAAATCACGGCGATGATATCCTCCAGATTCTCCGGTTTCAGCTGCATCAGCACATTGGTCATGCCCTGCGATTCAAACTGAAACACCCCTTCGGTATCCCCTTTGGCCAACAGTTCAAATACCTCTTTGTCGTCATCGGGAATACGGTCAATGCGAAAATTCGGTTCCTTTTCCCGAATCATCTGTTCGGCATCGTGCAGAACGGTCAGGTTCCGAAGGCCGAGAAAGTCCATTTTGACCAAGCCCAATTCATCGAGTGTCGTCATCGGGAACTGTGTCACAATGGCCTCATCGTTTTTCGCCAGCGGCACATAATCGCTGACCGGTTTTTCGGTAATGACCACACCGGCCGCATGGGTGGTAGTATGACGGGGCATTCCTTCCAAACGGGAAGCATTATCCATCAGTTCATGTACCTGTGCATCCTGATTATACAGTTCCTTCAGGTCATGCGATACCTTCAGGGCTTTTTCAATGGTCATATTCAATTCATTGGGAATCAGCTTGGCCACCTTATCGCACAAAGCATAGGGCAAGCCCATGACCCTGCCGACATCACGCACGGCTCCCTTGGCCGCCATGGTGCCAAACGCCGCAATCTGTGCCACATGGTCACTGCCATACCGCCGAATAACATAATCAATCACTTCCTGCCGCCGCTCGGTGCAGAAATCGACATCAAAGTCGGGCATACTGACCCGTTCGGGATTCAGGAACCGCTCAAACAGCAGGTCATACTTCATCGGGTCAATGCCCGTGATGCCGATACAATAGGCCGCCAGACTGCCGGCACCGGAACCTCTGCCCGCTCCGACCGGTATATCGTGCCGCTTGGCATAGCCCACATAGTCATTGACGATCAGGTAGTAGTCCACATATCCCATCGCATCAATGGTATTGATTTCATATTCCAGACGGTCAATCCGTTCCTGTGACGGATGTTCCCCATAGTAACGGTGCAGTCCCTCATAGCACTGCTGACGGAAATAGGCGGTATGATCCTGCTGACCCGGCACATCAAAATGCGGCAGTTTCAGTTGGCCGAACTCAAACGTCACCGAACACCGCTCGGCAATTCTTGCGGTATTGTCATAGGCCTCCGGACACTGCGGAAACAGCTGACGCATTTCTTCCTCACTCTTGAGATAGAACTCATCGGTCGGGAAACGCATGGCATTTTCTTCGTCCAAGGTGTGGTTGGTCTGGATACACAGCAAAATATCCTGCACACGGCTGTCCTCCCGCCGGATATAGTGGCAGTCGTTCGTTACCACCAGCGGAATCCCGCATTCCTGCGACAGCTTTATCAGATACGGTGCAATCCGTTTTTGGTCGGTGATACCGTGATCCTGCAATTCCAAAAAGAAGTGATCCCTGCCGAAAACCTCCTGATACTGTAACGCCACCCGCTTGGCTTCTTCGTAATCACCATGCAGTAAGGCACGGGGAATTTCGCCCGCCAGACAGGCCGACAAGGCAATCAGGCCTTCATGGTGCTGTTTCAGCTGTTCAAAATCTACCCTCGGCTTGCCATAAAAGCCCTCAGTCCATGCCAGTGAATCCAATTTGATAAGGTTCTGATAACCGGTCTGATTCTCGCACAACAGCACAAGGTGACGGCTTTCCCTGTCCAGTTCAGCCACTCTGTCGGTATGACGGCGGGGGGCAACATACATTTCACAGCCGATAATCGGCTTGATGCCTTCCTTGAGGGCGGCTTTGTAAAAATCGACAACGCCATACATAACCCCGTGATCGGTAATCGCCAGTGCCGTTTGTCCGAGTGCCTTGGCCTGTTGAACCAGTTCATGAATGCGACAAGCACCGTCCAACAGGCTGTATTCCGTGTGTACATGAAGATGTGTAAATGCCATCGTTTTTCCTCCCATCGTGATGGTTTTCCCTGTTATTATAACAGCTGAAGCGGCTTTCGCAAAGGAAAACGCCGCTGATTTTACTGAAAAAAAGACACGCCCAAGCATCTTTTGAAAAATAACCGCCCCTGTCCGTTCGCAGAGGCGGCTTTTATTTATGTTGGCTGACCATGCTTGAAATACATATACAGCTGACACTAGATCATGCCGTTATACAGCTTTCTTCTCTTATCGGCCGGCCGACCGAAGCTGACTTCAAAGCCGTCATCCGGACTGATGATGCTATAGCTCCAGCCCTGTTTGGCGGTAAAGTGCCTGCCCATGATTTTATACAGTTCCCGTGCCTGTTCCATATCCAGCAGCCGTTCACCATAAGGCGGGTTCGTAATAACAGCCGCCCGCTCAAAACTGCCGTCAAAGTCTTTGATATCCCGCCGTTCAGCATGGATACGCTTTTCAACACCGGCTTTGCGGGCATTTTCCATTGTCAGGGCAATCGCTTCTTGGTCGATGTCATAGCCAAACGCTTGAAATTCCGCATCGGTATGCACCGCCGCCATGGCTCTGGCTCGTTCTTCCTGCCATACGCCGGCCGGAATCACACCCCAATTTTCAGCCGCAAACCGCCGCTTCAAACCCGGTGCTATATTTAGGGCTTTCAGTGCCGATTCAATCAAGATGGTACCCGACCCGCAGAACGGGTCAATCACGGTGCTGAACGGCCGCACCCTTGACAGTTCAGCCATGGCCGCCGCCAAAGTTTCTTTGATGGGGGCTGTTGTGGCGTTGGCACGATAGCCACGCTTATGCAGACCGGCACCGGACGTATCCAGCATGATACTGCACCGATTCTTGATAATCAAGAACTCGATTTGGTGCAGACTGCCGCTTTCCTCCAGCCATGAGGTTCCGTAATGTCCGCCCAGCCGTTTAGCGGCGGCTTTTTTGATGATTTTCTGACAGTCCGGCACGCTGGACAGCTTGGAGTCAATGCTGTGACCCTTGACAGGGAATGCATCTTTTGACCCAATCAAATCCTCCCACGGTATCGAAAAAACACCTTGAAACAGATCCTCAAAGCTGTACACCGGGAATTCACCCAACACAAGCCGTATCCGTTCGGCATAGCGTGAACAAAGGTTAGCCCGTGCCAAGGCAGAGAAATCGCCTTCAAACAGTACTCTTCCGTTTTCAGCCCGAACATTTTCTATCTCCAGCCGCTTTAACTCATCGGCGCACAATCCTTCCAGCCCCATCAAACACGGTGCCGCCATTTTCAACTTCATCATTCTTCCTCCTCCTCATGTGGGGGCTTTGCCTGTTGGGGCTTTGCCCCAAACCCCACCAGGGACTCTGCCCCTGGACCCCGTTGGGGGAAACCTTTTTCTAGCGAAAAAAAGGAGAGCGGGTGTCCAGTGGACACCTTGGCCGCCAGGCCAAAGCGACCGGACCGAGCCGACAGGCGAGACTTCCCCCAACCCCCCTTCCAAAATTCGCTGACTTGACCTCATCAAACATTATTCATTCCGTCAGCAGTTTAACCGAGGCCTCCGGGTCAAGGCTGTCAATCCGGTTCAGCTTGCGGTTGATTTGACGGGTACGCACACCCACCAAATCCTCAAGGCTTTCCTCTGCCTTACGCAATCGGCTTTGTGTATCGGTCAGGGCTTTTTCAAATTTGCCAAATTCGGTCTTGACCGCACCCAATACTTGCCATACTTCACTGCTTCGTTTTTGAATGGCTAAGGTCTGGAATCCCATTTTCAGCGAATTCAGCATAGCCGCCATTGTTGAGGGGCCTGCCACATTGACATGATAGGTTCGCTGTAATTCCTCGACCAAACCGGGTGTATTGACCACCTCGGCATACAGACCCTCAAATGGCAGGAACATGATGGCAAAGGAAGTCGTATAGGGCGGTTCAATGTATTTGTCACTGATATCTTTGGCACATTTCTTAATGGCATCGACCAATTCTTTTTTCGCCGTTGCTATCAAGGACGTATCGCCGGACGCATACGCATCCTGTAAGTGGGCGAACCGGTCACCGTTGAATTTGGAGTCGATCGGCAGATAAATGATTTTTCCGTCCTCCGCACCGGGCAGTTTCACGGCAAATTCCACTCGGTTCGATGACCTCGGCACCGTAGCCACATTTTCATCATACTGATCCGCTGTCAATATTTCTTTCAGGATAGCCCCTAACTGGATTTCACCCAAAATACCTCTGGTCTTGACGTTACTCAGCACCTTCTTCAAATCGCCGACACCCTGCGCTACACTTTGCATTTCTCCTAAGCCTTTATAGACCTGTTCCAATCGTTCACTGACCAGCTTGAAGGATTCATTCATTTTGCTTTCCAATGTCTTTTGCAGTTTTTCATCCACCGTACCCCGAATTTGGTCAAGCTGTTTATTGTTGTCATCACGAATGTTTTTCAGCTGTGTTTCTACAGAGGTACGCACCGCCTGTAATTTTGCTTCAATGGTAGATTCCAAGGTCGCAAACCGCTGTTCCAAACTTTGCATACTGCCCTTTACACTCGTGGTCAGGGTCAGCATATTGCTTTGTAATTGTTCATTCACGGTCGTGCGGACACTGTCCAGCTGTTTGGTATTATCTTCACGGATACCCGACAGCTGGGTATCCATCGATTGACGAATTCCTTGTAATTTGGTTTCGATGTTGGTTTCCAAGGTCGCAAACCGCTGTTCCAAACTTTGCAGACGTTCACTCAGATTTCTTCCCATATCATCCAAGGAACGGCTGACCGCCTGCTGAGTAGCTTTCAGCTGTTCGGCTTGTGCCGTGCCAATGGTTTGAAGCTGTTTTTGCTGTGCGGTAAACTGTGCCGTCATCTGCCGTAACTGTTCTTCGGAAGCATAACGCTGACCGCTCTGTATTTGCTGTTGAAGTGAACGGGTGGTATGCTGAAGGGCGGCATTGAGTTCCTGCCGCTGTTCTGCCTGACTTTCACGGTTTTCCTTTCTCAGAGCCTCCATCTGCTGTGACAGCTGTTGATTGTCCCTTTGCAGTTGTTCGATTTGCTGTGACAGGGCCTGAATCGACCCATCCGACAGACCACCGCCGCCGGAACCGCCTTTGCGGAACAACAGGATGGCTAACAATACAACACTGATAAGGCCGATAATCAGAATGGCTATTTCCATATAGCGTTATCCTCCTGTTGATGTATCACGTCCGGCTTACTGCTGTACGGCTTTCGGTTTTGGAAGTCTGACTGACTGCCGCACTGCTTTCTGTT
>CADCOZ010000031.1 GCA_902803125.1 uncultured Ruminococcus sp. | reverse complement strand
TGGAGCGGGTGATGGGAATCGAACCCACACAACCAGCTTGGAAGGCTGGGGTTCTACCACTGAACTACACCCGCATATCAGCGACATAAATTATATTATCATAAGAATCCGCAAATGTCAAGCACTTTTTTAATTTTATTTTCAGGGATTCATTTTTCAGTGCTTTTCCTGTCGAGTACCTGACACCTGTAAGATATGTGTCACCTTTATCAAGATGGGCAAGAACTGCCTTAAAAGTCGCATAAACACTTGATTCAGAGGTCAAATTATGATAAAATCATCACAAAGAACTGTTTAACATTTTAGAGCCTGTTTCATATCTTGCCGCAGGAAAAGACTTGATGAAATATCAACACAAAAGTTTTTCGCAAGCTTTTCAAAGGCTTGCGGAGTCCAGAGGCAGAACCTCTGGTGGGAGGTTTGGAGAGCAAAGCCCTCCAATAGGCAGGCGTTCCGGAAGATTGTAAACAGACTGTTGGCTTCAGCATTGGTACTGACACTTGTGGCAGGAGCCGCACCCATTCCGCAGATGTCCGACTGGTTTGGGGGGAGTGCTGTCATCACCGCCAACGCACAGGATCTCAGCGAATCCCTGACCTATCTGAATGAATACAATCAACCCACGGTGATGTCCGCATCGGACTATCAGGTTCTGACCGGACAGGAAACGGCATTGACAGCAGGCACTTATGTACTCAACGGCAGAATGAGCGTCGAAAAGAGAGTCTATCTCAGCGGAGATGTTGTATTGATCCTTTGTGACGGGAGCGATGTGACATTTCAGGCCGGCCTCAACGTACCGGAGGGCAGCAGCCTTACCATCTATGCACAGTCGACCGGCTATCGAAAGGGCGTTTTGAATGCCAGTATCGGAAATGCCTATAAAGCCGCTATCGGCGGTGACGGTGAACAAAACAGCGGCGACATCACGATTTACGGCGGCCAGATTACAGCCGAGGGCAGCTGGAAGGGTGCCGGTATCGGCGGCGGTTCTTATGGTACAGGCGGTACGATTGAGATCAACGGCGGCGATATCACGGCGGTTGGTACCTTTTACACGGCCGCTATCGGCGGCGGCTATAAAGCACAGGGCGGTCATATCACAATCAACGGCGGCAGAATTGCGGCTTCTACCACTGCTTACGGCTCCGGCATCGGCGGCGGCGACGGGGCTTCTGCCGGCACGATTGAAATCAACGGCGGCGAAATCAACGCATTTGCGGCAGGCCATATAGGCGGCGGTGTCGGCGGCGGTATCGGAGCCGGCTGTAATGGCAGCGGCGGAACGGTTTCGCTCAGCTATGCAAGAGGCTCCGATTATATTAACACCAATTCCTTCAAAGGGGCCACGGTCACCATTGATGAGGATATGACGTTCACAGACGCAGACGGCAACACCTATACCGGTGAAACATCTTCCGAAGTGCTTAACGCTCTCACGGATACAAAACTTTATCCCGCAGGTTCTCTGCCCTTGACCGTCAGCGAAACGCAGAACGGCACCGTGAAGGCACCCGAAAGAGCTTTCCCCGGCGAAACCGTCACCCTGACCGTTACCCCTGATAATTTTTACAGCATAGCAAGTGTTACGCTGAACGGCACAAAAATCGTTCCCGAAAACGGTGTGTATTCTTTCATCATGCCCAACGGCGAAGCCAACGTCCGTGCGAACTTTACCGCCTGTTTCACTGTCAGTGAGGACGGCCAGACATACACGATTCATAATGCTGAAGGCTGGAACTTTTTCCGTGCGTGTATGAAAGACGGCGCTTATAACCAATTTATCGGCAAGACCCTGACCGTTCAATACACCGCCACAGGAGAGTTCTGCGCCCCGTTCCCCTATGTGGCGAATACGGCCATTTTCAAAAACCTGACGATTGCCGGCACGATTAACACAGACTACGGCTATGCCGCCGGATTGATCGGTCATTTAGATGGTTCTGCTGATATTTCGAGCTGTCAGAGCAATATTGTTATCAATAGTACGGCAGGTGCGGCCGGCGGCTTCGTGGGTCTTTCCGAAGATGATATTATCATTTCAGACTGTGTGAGCAGTGCCGTTATCACAAGCAGCGGCGGCAATAACAGCGGTTTTATCGCATGGAACCGCAGCAAAGAAAAGAGAATCCGCATAGAGGGCTGTCTTTTCAACGGCAAAATCCTCAAGAAAGACAGCACCAGCGGCCTAAACGCTGCGTTCATCGGCTGGAAGGGTGATAAAAAGGAAGCCTTCATCCGGCACTGTGTTTATGATCCTGCTGATCTTGAGGATGGCGAAACATATGCGTCTGACAACAGCGTGACCTTCAGCCGTGAGCATACAGGCTATGAAGCCACCCTGACCAACTGCTATTACACGGACACCTTTGGCACCGCACAAGGGAAGCAAGCTCATATCATTGCCGGCTATGACGTTACCGTTACGGCTAAGGGTACGCCGCACTATTATTCCACCAGCGGTATCACGAGTTATCAGGGCAACGATGGCCTGAAGTACAAAGCACTTCTTCGGGCCGGCGAAGGAGATCAAGTTGATCTCTCTTTTAAGTATAACGGAAACTTACAGGAAGGTCAGTTCCTCGGCGGTTATACCGCCAACGCCGGCACCTTGGAAGACGATGTACTCACGATGCCGGACGGAGAGGTAATCATTTTCCCTAATTTCATTTCTTCAAACGAGTGCTTGTTTGACCAGTCAACAGGAACCCTGACCCTGCGGGGTAACGTATCCGTGACGGATGTTTGGCAGTACACCGAACAAACGAAAAAGGTCGTTGTAGCAGAAAGCGGCTGTGTCCTTCCGGAAAGCTGTGCATACCTGTTCGCAAACTTCACCTCTGTCACATCCATCGACCTGACACGTGCATACACCGGTAATGTAAAAAGTATGTGGCAGATGTTCTATAACTGCTACGAACTGACAGAGCTGAATCTCGGCGACTTTGATACGAGCTGTGTCGAGAATATGGGCGAAATGTTCAGCGAATGCCAAGCACTTGAATCACTGGATGTCAGCGGCTTTGATACCGGTAATTGTTCCGTATGGATGGAGATGCGGATACGGCTGAAAGCTCTCTGACCACTATCTATGTTGGTCGGGGCTGGAATGATTCGCTGTACTATTATGATGATGGTATGTTCCAAGGCTATACAAAACTGGTTGGCGGTGCAGGAACGACCTACGACGAGAACTGTACCGGCAAGGAAATGGCCAAACTTGACAGCGGCGAAACAGCCGGTTATTTCTCCAAGCACAGTCTGACGATGGAAGCCACTGAAGGCGGTTCGGCAGAAATCAACGGCAACCCGGAAGATGTTTTCCCGGGCGACACGGTAACACTGACCATCAACGCTGACCCCGGTTACACCCTGTCCTCCTTGACCGTCAAAGAGGCCAACGACCTCAGCGTAACGGTAACGGATCATCAGTTCGTCATGCCGGCCAGCGATACAACCGTCACGGCGGTATTCACGGAACAGAAATACACCGTCATCTGGAAAAACGGCGATGAAGTGCTTGAAACAGACGAAAACCTGACATACGGCACAACCCCGACCTATGACCATGACGAACCCGTCAAGGAACCGGATGACCAATACACCTACAGCTTCATCGGCTGGTCACCGGAGATTACAAACGTAACAGGCGATACGGTTTATACAGCCGTCTTTAAGGCGAGCTTTGATAACACCTCTGTCATTGATGCGAACGAAATCGTTTTGGGTAACCCCGTTGTGGTGACAGCGTCTGCGGAAGGCGGCCAAGGAGAGTGCCGTTATGCACTGGACTATAAAGCCGCTTCTGACACCACATGGAACCGTGCGGTTGATCTGACAGCGGAGGATGTATTCGCCTTTACACCGCCAGCCGTTGGAAAATATTCTCTCCGTCTGGTGGCACAGGACAGCAACAAGGTTAACGCATATGCGTATACCACACTGATGGTACATGATACGGTCGATTTGACCAACAGCATGACGGTTTCGGCTTCTGACATCACCTTGGGTGAAGCCGTCACGATAACAGGAGCCGCATCCGGCGGTTACGGTGATTATCGTTTTGCCGTGGATTACAAGACCACAGCAGATACCAACTGGCAGAGCGGCGTTGCCCTGACAAGAGAGTCCACCCTTAACTTTACCCCTGCGGCCGCCGGTGCCTACACCCTCCGCCTGACCGTCAGAGATGCCAAGGGTAAAAACGCTTACCGTTATGTTAAGCTGATGGTTCATTACACCGATGAACTGACCAACAACATGACGATTTCTTCCACAAAGGGCAAGGTCGGCGATGAATTCACCATTACCTGTGCCGCCGCCGGCGGTTACGGCGATTACCGCTATACGGTGGACTGCAAAGATGCGGAAGGTGCATGGCAGAGAACAGTCGATTGGACAACCGATTCAGAAATAATCTTCACGCCGTATGAAGCGGGAACCTATCACATCCGCCTTATTGCACAGGATGCCAGCAAGAAAAATGCTTATGCGTATGTTTCCGTAAAAGTGACCGCCGATTGACGGTGACAGCTCTCCGTTTCCGAACGGGTTTGGCCTGAAACCTCCTCTATCTCTTGGCACAGACCGTCACACGCTGTCCGACCGACAGCCATAACGGAACAATATCAAAAATGGGCGGACAGTTCAAGCAAAGAACTGTCTGCCCATTATTCTGTGTTTTGGGAGAATACAAGCCCTATTTTTAATGTGCCGAATTACGCCAAGTTGGCACTCTGAAGTTCAAAGTCCTCAACGGTCATGTTTGCTTGTTCAGCCGCCTGCGTAATGGTCAGCAGACCGTTTTTTACCAGACCGACAAGGGCTTTCAGAAAGCCTTTTTTTCGCCGTCCGCTTCGCCTTCTGCTCGACCTTCTGCTCGACCTTCGGCTCGACCTTCGGCTCGACCTTCGGCTCGACCTTCGGCTTTACCTTCAGCCCGGCCTTTTTCGTATTCTTCCTGACCTTTGATTTCCAAAGCCTTCTCTGCATCGTATTCTTCAAATAACATATTGACCACCTCACTTCCGTAATGTTTCAGATAATCGGATAACACGCCTTCTTGAATACACTCCTTGATAGCCGTTTCCACATCGCCGTCATACTTTCGCACGGTATTGATGATAAAGGCATAGTCTGACAGTATCTTGCAGTCCTTCAAACCGGATTCGCTCAGATTGTCATAGTTGATATTGATGACCTTAACGATAATCTCTGCCTGCGGCTTATCCGTTTCTGCTCGGAACATACTGCTCAGTGTCAGCGTATCCGTTCGCAGTTTGTCTTTTCCGTTGTACAGCACATAGAATTCCGGTGTCGGAATTTTAATCAGGGTGGATTTGTACAGATTATTGCCCGTGAAAAAGCGTTCATACGTCCGTGCAAGGTATATCAGAAGCCGCAGAGCCATATTGGGATTGACGGTTGACTGGTGTTCGATAAAGCAGATAAACACATCGTCCATCATGTAAGCCACATCGTTCAGGAACTGCCGGAAAAGCACATCTTCCAGCCGGCACTTTTCAACGTGCTTTACCTCTCTGCCGGTCAGCGCCTTGTACAGGGCTTTGGCATTCTCAACGGCTTCATCACAGGAATAAAACAAACTGCCAAAGAGCGTGTCTTTATAATTGCGTGTCGTTTTTGCCTCATCCATTGGTATCACCTACACTTTTCTTGTTCTTATTATACCCTGTTTCCGTGCCGTTTGCAACTGTATTTTGCTTTTGATTGGTATCAGGCGGTTTCCTTTCATTTCC
>CADCOZ010000030.1 GCA_902803125.1 uncultured Ruminococcus sp. | reverse complement strand
GTGCAGGTGAGTGAAAAAATTATTCAAACTTCAGTTTTCAGTATTCATTAAAATATTTTTGGGGGTGCTGTCATGGATAGAAAAAAATGGATTCGTGCCGCTCAAGAACAGGAACGACCGGAACTGGTGCTAAAAAATGGTATGGTGGTGAATGTTTTTACCGGTGAAATATTGAAAGAAGATGTGGCCATCACGGACGGGTATATTGTCGGGGTCGGGTCCTACCACGGGCAGAAAGAAATAGATGTCAGCGGTAAATATGTGGTGCCGGGATTTATCAACGCACATCTTCATGTGGAATCGTCGATGGTGACACCCGCCGTTTATGCCATGGAGGAATTGCGGCACGGGACAACCACTGTCATTACCGACCCGCATGAAATAGCGAATGTCGGCGGTAAAGAAGCCTTGGCCGATATCCTGCGTGCGGCTGAAAACAGTCCGGTCAACTATTATGTTATGCTGCCGTCCTGTGTGCCGGCCACGCCGTTTGAACATACCGGTGCCGTGCTGAGTGCAGAAGATTTGCTATGCTTTAAGGATAACCCCCATGTGCTGGGGCTGGGCGAAATGATGAATGCCGTTGGTGTCATCGGCAATGACCCGGATGTCCATCGGAAATTAGAAGCCTTTGAAGATATGGTCATTGACGGTCATGCACCGTCTTTTGTGGGTCATGCCCTGAATGCCTATATTTGCGGCGGCATTAACACCGACCATGAAAGCACCACCTTTGATGAAGTGGTGGAAAAAATCCGCAGAGGGTTGACCGTGTTGGTGCGTGACGGTTCGGCCTCCCGCAATTTGGAACAAATTGTGAAGGGACTGGCCTCTTGGGGTACGCATACCTCCCGTTTGGCGTTCTGCACGGATGATAAGCATTTGGCGGATATCCGCAGGGAAGGCACCATCAGCAGTAATATTCGGCAGTCGATTGCCTTGGGACTTCCGCCGGTCAAGGCTATTCGTATGGCCACCATCAACGCCGCACAGGTATATGGGCTGAAACATATTGGAGCGGTAACGTGTGGGTATCGTGCCGATTTGGTGGTGTTGGATGACCTGATTACGGTCAAGATACATGAAGTGTATAAAGACGGTGTGCCGATAGCGGAAAGGCCGGTGCCAAAGCCGGATACATATAATGAAAAGCTGATGGATTCGGTACATATTGCCCCGCTGTCGGACGATGTGTTTGACCTGCCCGAACGGGAAACCTATGACGTGATTGGCCTTGTCCGTCACCAGATCATTACCGAAAAACTGACGATGACACAGCAGGAACTGTCGGCCGGACTGGCTAACGGCGGTATTTGTAAAATTGCCGTGATAGAGCGGCACCATGCCACGGGTTTTCATGCCTGTGCCTATCTGAAGGGCTACGGTCTGCGGCATGGGGCTGTCGGTACCACGGTGGCACATGACAGTCACAATATTATCGTGGTGGGTGATAACGATGCCGACATGAAAAAAGCCGTGGAGGAACTGGTCCGCATCAAGGGCGGCTATACCATCGTGCAGGACGGTGAAGTCGTGGATTCTCTGCCCCTGCCGCTGGGCGGGTTGATGAGTATGCTGTCGGCTGAAGCGTTCATTCCCCGTCTGGATGCCATTATCCAAAAAGCCTATGCCGCCGGTGTTGACCCGGATATCGACCCGTTTATCACCTTATCGTTTACCGCTTTGCCGGTGATTCCGCATATTCGCATAACGGATCAGGGCTTGTTTGATGTGGATCAATTTTGTTTCCTGACGTGACAAAATCATAAGGAGTGAGTGTAAGTGAAAAAAAGATGGAGTATCCTATTATCAGCGGCACTGTTGGTGGTGGCCTTGGGCGGCTGTGTGAAACAAAATGAAGGTACGGCTTCTTTAGCCGGTTCCACTGCCGTATCCGATACCGGTTCTGATACCGGTTCCGATACCTCTGAGGCTATTTCTCATGTACTGCCGGACAGTGAAGTGACCAATACGACAGACGAATCGAATAACGGTATGGCGGCTTCTGTGCCAACCGTGCTGGAATCTAATACCGTACAGCCGAGTGTCATAGAGTTTTCGCTCGATCATGACCGTCCCTATGATACCATTGAGGAGTATCTTCAGACGGAGGCCGCCAAGGAAATGATTGAAAAACTGAAGGCGGCTGAAAGCAGCAGCAGTGAAGTTATTCGTATCGCCGTTTTTGCGGAGGGCGGCACCAAGTTGGTCTTTGAACGACAGTTCAGCACCGATTTCAATCTTTGGCTGACAGATGAGTTTTTGGAAAACATTAAAAAGAATGTGGAAGCCCAAAAAGATGTTTATGTCGGGTTGGTCGACAGTTTGGAATCCTGCATCAATAATAAAGTGCTGTTGGTGGTGGTGCGGTATGTTGACCCTGAAGGCAACGTGCTGTATGAACGTGAATTTGACAACGACAGACTGGACGG
>CADCOZ010000029.1 GCA_902803125.1 uncultured Ruminococcus sp. | reverse complement strand
TTTGATATCGTATCAATCGGGAACTGCACTCAGCAGGAAACCCCATTTTACGCCATCGGAGAATTGTCCGTAGAAACTGATGTCACCGTCATTTTTCACACCGGAATTGATAAAAGTGAACTCTACCCCCTGCTGTTTCAGCAATTCCGATAATTCGGACAGATAAGCCGGTATCCTGGCGGGTGTTTCGTTCAGTTTACTGTCTGTGATACATTTCTTGACGGTCTGCATAACCATCTGCTTGTCCGCCTGATGAGGATCCGCTTCAGACGATGCACCCGTAGAGCTGACCGGCTGACTGCTGCCTGAAACAGTCCCGCATCAGATTTTATCAAGAGCCTGCTGAAGGTCTGCCAAAATATCATCGACATACTCAATACCAACCGACATACGAATCAGATTGGGCTTTACGCCGCAGTCCTCCAACTGCTGGTCGGTCAGCTGACGGTGGGTCGTGCTGGCCGGGTGCAAAGCACAGGTGCGGGCATCGGCCACATGAATGACCAGCTTAATCATATCAAGGGCATCCATGAACTGCATGGCCTTTTCACGGCCGCCCTTGACACCAAAGGAAATGACACCGCAGCAGCCGTTCGGCATATACTTTTGACAGCGTTCAAAATACTTACTGCTCGGCAGGCTCGGATAATTGACCCACTCGATTTTATCGTTCTGCTCCAGGAACTGTGCCACGGTCATGGCGTTGGCACAATGACGTTCCATCCGCAGGAACAGCGTTTCCAAACCAAGGTTCAGCAGGAATGCGTTCTGGGGGCTTTGCTGGGGGCCGTAATCTCTCATCATATGGGTGACGCATTTGGTAATGTAGGCGGCTTTGCCGAACTTTTCCGCATAGACAACACCGTGATAGGACTCGTCCGGCTCGGTAAAGGCAGGGTATTTGCCGTTGGTCCAGTCAAAGTTGCCGCTGTCCACAATCACACCGCCCAAGGCCACCGCATGACCGTCCATGTATTTGGAGGTGGAATGTACCACGATATCCGCACCCCACTCAAACGGACGGAACAATACCGGTGTCGGGAAGGTATTATCGACAATCAGCGGTACCCCGTGGGCATGAGCCAATTTTGCATACAGCTCTACATCTGCCACATCCAGTGAAGGATTGGATACACTCTCGACAAACACCGCTTTGGTATTGTCACGGAAAGCGGCATTGATGGCTTCTTCATCGGCATCGGGGGTCACAAATGTGAACTCAATACCCAGTTCCCGCAGGGATTTATTGAACAGATTGAACGTACCGCCATAGATGGCACTGGCACAAACCACATGGTCGCCGGCATGACAGATATTCGTAATCGACAGCATGGAAGCCGCCTGACCGGAAGCCGTCAGCATAGCCCCGACACCGCCCTCCAAAGCGGCAATCTTTTGTGCCACAGCACTCAGGGTAGGATTGGACAAACGGGTATAGAAAAAGCCGTCCTCCTCCAAATCAAACAGCCGGCCAAGGGTAGCGGCAGAGTCGTACTTAAAGGTCGTGCTTTGCACAATCGGAATCACTCTGGATTCACCGTTTTTCGGCTCGTAGCCGGCTTGTACGCATTGGGTATTGATATGATACGCCATAGTTCAGTTCTCCTTTTTTAACTCTTGGTAGATTTTTATTATATCAGCCGACACCGCCTCAATCGAGCGGGAGGCATCGACGATTTTTATGTTTTCGGAATCCCTCAGCAGGTCAAACACCTCATAGAACCGACTGCGGACACGGCTTTGTGTGTCTGTATTCTCATAGATTTCCCGCAAAGAGCGGTCAGCACACAATCGCTGTTCCCCCATCTCCGGCGAAATATCGAGGAAAATGCAGACATCCGGGTGCAGAATTTCAGGGCAGTGCAGATTCATATCCATGACCCAAGAAAGGTCGGCTTCCATGCCCTGATAGGCAAAGGAAGAGTAGTAATATCGGTCACAAATCACGTCATATCCGCTGTCCAGCATTTTCCGGATACCGTTTTTGGTGTTGACATTGTGAAAAATTCTATCCAGCAAAAAGAGTGCCGACAGTTCATACACATCCCGCTGTACCAAACCGCCGAGGGCATCTCTGAGCAGGCCGCCGGTCACGGAATCGGTCGGTTCGGCGGTACGGTGAACCTTTTGTCCCTGCTGACGAATATAGTCTGTCAGGCGTGTAATCTGCGTACCCTTGCCGGAACCGTCCAGTCCCTCAACGACAATAAGCTTTCCTCTCACGAACGCTTCACCTGCCTTATGTAAAATGAGGATTCCACCTCATTATACTACCCTTTTTGCGATAAATCAACCCCTTTACCAAGTGTCAGCAGGGTTTTTGAACGAGTAAACAAATTATGAACAAATCCAATTAGTGACGATTTTATCAAGATATGAAGAATCGAGAAGGCATTTAAATTGCTTGTCCGTAATGCTCCCTTTGAAATCTGAAACCACGGATCGGGATACTCTCTCCTGTTCCGTGGTTTTTCTATACACTGGTTATTTGACGCTTACCACCGTCGGAAACGAACGCAGGCCATTATCATTTTTTAGTGAATAGAGAAAAGAAAATAGTGAATAGAGAATCATATAGAATCGCTCTTGAAGCGTCACTATAAACTATTCTCTATTCACTATTCGTTATTCTCTGAGCCCCCAAACGCAGTGAGGGGGCGATTCTGGACCAACAGGGATTCGAACCCCGGACCCGCCGGTTATGAGCCGGCTGCTCTGACCAACTGAGCTATTGGTCCATCTGTAACAGCCAAATTATAGCACACTCCGGTGTTGTTGTCAACCATCAATTTTTGACTGATCAGGGCAATCGCATGAAAGAAACTTGATTTCCGTGATCTGCTTTTCCTCTCCCTTGTTTTTTTCGAGAGAATGATGTATAATAAACGGTGATATGTAAGAACCTGTTTATTATCTTGCCGCAGAGAAAAAACTTATGAACCGTCAACACAAAAGTTTTTCGCAAGCTTTTCAAAGGCTTGCGGGATCCAAGGGCAGAGCCCTTGGTGGGAAGTTCGGAAGGATTTTAAGCAGGCTCTAATAAAGCGGCATTTAATCAGGAGAACTGTTCAGCGGAACGGGTCAGGAGGCCCGCTATGCTCAAGAGGGCCATTCACGCCTGAGAACAAAAGATGAAACATTCTGCCACAGAATGGAACCATCACAGCTCCTTTTTATGGCCGTGCGTGGATTGAAACAATAAACGGAGAGGAGATATATTTCTATGGTTTCACAAACCTTTACTGTTACCAACAGCGTTGGTCTTCATATGCGTCCGGCCGCTGTATTTGCCGATACGATGAATCGGTTCCAAAGTCACTGCACCATCGTTTTTAACGGCAGACGAATTAACGCCAAAAGTGTTCTGAATATCATGACAGCCGGTATCGGCTGCGGTGCGGAAATCGTTCTGGAATGTGACGGCTCCGATGAACAGGAAGCCCTGAAAGCGGCCGCTGATTTGTTCTATGGCGGTTTGGAACAGGTATGAACAAATCAGTTTGTTTTGTCAGGAAAGGATGAATGATACGCATGATTAAAATAGGATTGGATATTGGTTCAACCACCGTAAAGTGCGTTGCTTTAGATGAAAATAACCGGCTGCTCTATCAGGTGTATGAGCGGCACTATTCACAGATTACGGAAAAAATAGCCGAACTGCTGAAAAAACTCCGTCAGGAATTGCCCGAAGCGGAAAATGCTTTGATTGCCATGTCCGGTTCGGCCGGTATGGGGGTGGCCGATGTTTGCGGCATTGATTTTATTCAGGAGGTTTATGCCACCCGTGTGGCCGCCAAAGCCTTCATTCCCGATACCGATGTCATTATTGAACTGGGCGGTGAAGATGCCAAGATTCTGTTTTTGTCCGGCGGCATGGAGGTTCGCATGAACGGTTCGTGTGCCGGCGGTACAGGTGCCTTTATTGACCAGATGGCCACCCTGCTGAATGTGCCTATTGAAGAACTGGACGGGCTGGCGGCACAGCACGAAAAAATCTATACAATCGCTTCCCGCTGCGGCGTTTTTGCTAAAACCGATATTCAACCCCTGCTGAATCAGGGTGCCAAAAAGACGGATATCGCCGCCAGTATTTTTGGGGCCGTGGTAAATCAGACAATTGCCGGTTTGGCACAGGGACGTGAAATCACCGGCAAAATCGTTTATTTGGGCGGTCCGCTGACCTTTTTGCCGCAGCTGCGGAAAAGCTTTGACCAGTCGCTGAAAACCACCGGTCTGTGTCCCGAAAATTCTCTTTACTATGTGTCTATGGGTGCCGCTCTCTGTGCGGAAAAGTCTATTGACCTTGACAGCACCATTGATAAGATTGCCCACTATCGTGGTTCGGGCAACTTTGCGTTTAATAAACCGCTGTTCAAAACGCAGCAGGAACTCGATGCCTTCCGTGAACGCCACGCCAAGGCTACCATCCAACGCGGTTCTCTGGAAAATTATACCGGTCGGGTATATATCGGCCTTGATGCCGGTTCCACGACCGTTAAGGGCGTTGTTGCCGCCAAAGACGGCACCCTGCTCTATTCGGAATACCTGCCCAACAGCGGCAACCCCGTTCCGATCGTCAAAAACTTTCTGGAACATATCTATGCCATCAATCCAAACGTGCGAATTGCCGGTTCGGCCGTGACGGGCTACGGTGAAGAGATTATCAAAAACGCTTTCAGCGTGGATATCGGTGTGGTGGAAACCATCGCCCACCTGACCGCCGCCAAGAGTTTTATGCCCGATGTGGAGTTTATCATTGACATTGGCGGTCAGGATATCAAGTGCTTTAAGATTCGGGGCGGTGCCATTGATAATATTTTCCTGAACGAAGCCTGTTCCTCCGGCTGTGGTTCCTTTTTGCAGACCTTTGCCAATGCTCTCGGCTATTCTTCCGAAGAATTCGCCAAACTGGGACTGCTCGCCAAACAGCCCGTTGACCTCGGTTCCCGCTGTACGGTGTTCATGAATTCCTCCGTTAAGCAGGCACAAAAGGACGGTGCTACCATTGAAGATATTTCGGCGGGCTTGTGTCTGAGCGTTGTCAAAAACGCCCTGTATAAGGTTATCCGTGTGGCGAACCCTTCTGAACTCGGCAAGAAAATTGTGGTGCAGGGCGGCAC
>CADCOZ010000028.1 GCA_902803125.1 uncultured Ruminococcus sp. | reverse complement strand
GCCTTCCTTTTCACTCTTGATGCACTTGGCAATCATGGGGGACTGTGTGGCATGAAACCCGGAGATGGCACCGCAGGCCACCGTAATGAACATATAAGGCCAGACGGGAGTACCGTTTGGGTGCAGATTTTCCAAAGAAATCTCAGGAATGGTATATTGGCCGCCGGAGAAAATGATGCTTCCTATGACGGCGGCCGCCATAACAATCAGCAGAACGCCGAAAATCGGATAGAGCCTGCCGATGAGTTTATCAATCGGCAGCAGTGTGGCCAGCAGATAATAAGCAAGTATCACGACAGCCCAGAAAGTGCCGTTCATCCAGTCGGGGGTAAGTTTATCCAGCAAACCGGCCGGACTGGTGACAAATACGGTACCGCAGAGAACCAGAAGTATCACCGAAAACACACGCATAATCCATTTCACGGTTTTTCCGAGATAAGTTCCGGACAGTTCGGCAATAGAAGCCCCCCCGTGGCGGCAGCTTATCATACCGCTCATGTCTCCTATTATACTACATTTGAAGGCCAATAGCAAACCTTAATATTATCAATTTTTTGTTTTTGATTTCTTTACAATAATTTGACAATAAAAACGGCCATTTCCTTACTGAAAACAGCCGCTGACAAAAACGATCGACTAAAAAAAGGGGTTGTTCTGTCCGTGAGAATAGGGAAGGCCTTGAAAGGCTGTCACAGCGTTTCTATAGCGTAACAAAAAGGCAAAGAGCATACACTCTCTGCCTTTTTGACGGTCGAGATGACAGGATGTCAACCTGCGGCCTCTGCGTTCCGAAAATATGACCTTAAGGGGAATACCACCTATTCTTTTAGCTTATTCAAGAGTTGAAAAGTATCTTGCGGCTGCCGCCCGATGCGTCCGTTGCACCGCTGCGGGCAAAGGCCATGATGGTAACAAACAGAAGGTCGAGGTTCTTTTCTTTTGTGAAGATACGGTAGAAGCCTTCGATGGGCATTTTGCCTGCTATCTTGTGCTTCTCTGCGTCCTCCTCATGCGGATACTGGCTTGTCTGTTCAATGTAGGCGATTTCCTCGCCGTCCCTTGAAATGGTATAGGACGGGGTCATCACCTTGCCCGATGCGAATTTGGAAACGACTGTGATGCCGTGTGTTTTCAGGTACTTCCAGATTGGTACGCCGTCAAAGTCGAAGGTGTAGTGGTTGTCGAAAATAATGCTGTTGCGGTCAGTTTCTTCCCTGTGTCCCACAAGGTGAACGGTGGTTTGGCCGTGAACGCAGTCGGTAAACTCAACCTCGAAGGGCTTTGTCACAGTGAACTTTTTGATCTTTGCTTCATACAGCACCTTGCGGTTTTTATCCTCAATGCGGTGGCCTGCTTTCGGTGTGCCGAGATCGGTCAGGAAGTAAAGCTCCCGTTCCTCGCCTTTTTCGGAGGGGGCAAAGACGGTTTCGCCCTGCACCTCAACAAGATTTTTGACCTTTTTCTTGGTCAGTATCGTGCCAACAATCAGCAGCACAAGGATACCGCCGCCGACAGCCACTGCGATATAGCCGAAGAGCGGTCCCTGCGGTGCCGCCGTCTTGGAAGGATCCTTCGGGTCGTACTGTATTTCTACGGTATCGCCAATCTTGTAGGAAGGGCTGTAGAAGCCGTAATCCGTTGTATAATCCTTGCCGTCTACCGTGTACTTGACCTTGACAATATACTGCTTGTCGTTGGTGCTGTCGGGGTCGGGGATATAGTTCGGGTCTTCCTCGATAGATACAATGGAAGCGGTTGTCTTTTCGTAGTTGGTTGGCTGTGTGAAAATAACGATACAACCCGTAACGATGCAAATAACCGCTACAATGCCAAAAAAGATTTTAACACCTAATCCTCTGAATGAAAACATAGTGATTTCCTCATTTCTTGTTTATTTTGCGATAATTGGCTCATCTTAGTGAATAGCCGTAAACGGATAGGGATCGTCTGATGTCCTGCGGTCGCCTGTTAATTCAATGGCCTTTGGTTGTTAACGCTTTTCATTCGAAATGCCTCCTTTTTCAAATGTCTGATGAATGCGCTGCTTTTGTATTATAGCACACAAGGTGCAACAAATCAGGCTAATAATCAATATTATTTCAAAAATCCAAATTTTTGTTGATGATGCCTATTTTTCGATATTCCGTGAAAGGCTGATTGTTGAAATAGAAATAAGGTCTTTACGCTTTTTGATCACGGAAATCAGTTTTCAAAATTTCGGCTTATTATTTTGTGTCAATGCCGCTTAAAGACAACCGGCTGGCCGTTGACAAATACTTTGAAGCGGCCAAAGCACGGTATCTTTATCGGACGGTCGCTGTTATCGGGCGTGATATATTTTCTGTGCAGTATCTCCACCTGTATGGTTTCCTTTGTGAAAGGCTTGATAAGATAACCGCCTGCGTGACTGTCAAAAGCGGCCCGCATATATTCCGTCCCGTCAGATAAGAACACGATATTGCACAAGGGATACCTTGCCGCTATTCTTTTTGCAAGCGTTATTCCGTCCGTTCCCGTTATCTCCGCATCAGATAAATAAGAATATAGAATCTTGCACACATTACAGCTTAACATTCTTCCGGTCTATCCGGTTCAAAAGTGATGAACGAAGAACTCGAAAATAGTGATTGTACGAGTTGAACAAAATCATGAAGGAAAGTTTGTTGGATGTTTTTCATTATCGTCATCAAAACTCTCGTCAAAGCCTACGGCGGCACGGATGCGGCGGGTATCGGCGGCGGTGAGGACGGTAACGGCGGTGATATCACTATCAGAAATGAATCTAATGTTTATGCCGAGGGCAAAGAATACGGTGCCGGCATCGGCGGCGGCGAGGATGCGGGCGTAGGTCAGGTTCGCATTACGGGAGAAAGCCGTGTGGAAGCGGTTGCAGGCTCCGTTACCTACGGGGGCAGAGCGGTGGCTATCGGCAACGGCGACTACAACAGTTGGTTCAGTTCAAGACCTCGCATAGGCACCATGTGGCTGGGCAACGAATTGCAGGTAAAAGCAGGCTCTGACTCCAGTAATACAGCGAATTATTACGGAAATTCCCGATTCAATGCTATCTGGAGTAACAGATATGCAAAAATCGGTCCCTGCGAGCATAAGCATACAAAGTATGTTCCTAATTTACACGAGTATCCTACCCGCGTTCACGAGCAGTATTGCAGGGATTGCGGCAAACTTATTCCCAACACCGCGGAAGCGCACATCTGGAACGACTCTTATGTATGCACAAAATGTAATGTCAGCGCTGATTTGAGCCATATCAAGTTTGTTGAGAGGG
>CADCOZ010000027.1 GCA_902803125.1 uncultured Ruminococcus sp. | reverse complement strand
TTTTATGTTTGATTAACGGATGGTGCATCTCGATTACATTTGACACAACAATTCCTCCTTGGTACGTTTCCATATTTCTGCCTGACCGCTGTTCCTCCTGCTATTCTTTGACAAAATACTTAAAGGCCGTTGGCAGGGCATAGGCTTCTTTCAGTTCCTGCGGCGTGACCCATAAAAAGCCGTCCGCTTCGGCGGTCACCGCCACACGCCACCCCTGCATCAGCCAGTCTATATGCGTAAAAATGTGTTTGGCACGACCCAGCGGCGTGATAGCGAGAGGCGTTATCTGACGTGATAACAACTCTGTGCATAAGGTTTCCTCCGTGTAATAGCCGTTTATATTCGGCAGCTGATACAGACCGCCTAACAGCCCTTTCGGCGGGCGTTTTTCAATGGCCAGCCGTCCCTGCGGCGATACCAACAGCAGAATCGTTTTTTCCTCCTGACGGCGTTTCACTTCTTTCATTCGCACCGGCAGCTGATCGGTCAGCCCCTGCTGACAGGCCAAACAGTTCCCCTGCAAAGGGCATTGGTCACAAAGCGGCACACCGTTGGGCAGGCAGATATTTTCGCCCAACTCCATCAGTGCTTCGTTGAAAGCCCCGGATTCCTTCGGCATCACCTCCTGCAAAAGGGCGGTGATGTCTTTTTTGGTATCGGGCAGCAGAACGTTTCTGTCACTGCCCATGATCCGCACGATCACTCTCAATACGTTGCCGTCCACCGCCGGCACCCTTTCGCCAAAGCAGATGGATGCTATCGCACCGGCGGTATAGTCCCCGATACCGGGCAGTTTTTTCAATTCCTTTGCCGTCTGCGGAAACTGTCCGCCATATTCCCGCACAATCATCTGTGCCGCTTTATGAAGGTTTCTTGCTCTGCTGTAATAGCCCAGTCCTTCCCACAGCTTCATGAGCTGTTCTTCGGAGATACAGCTCAGGCTTTCAATGGTCGGCAGTGCCTGCATGAAGCGGGTATAGTACAGCTTGACCGGTTCGATTCTGGTCTGCTGGAGCATAATTTCCGACACCCAAACATGATACGGTTCTCTGTCCTCCCGCCACGGGTAGCTTTTCCGATGCTGGTAATACCATGTCAGCAGTGGTTCAATGATGGGATAGATGCCGTTTTCCATACAAACTCTCCTTTTGCTCCGTCAGCCACTTGGGGGGAAACCCTTTTCTGGCGGAAAAAGGGTTTCCCCCCAAACCCCCTTTCCTAAAACCGCTGACTTTGACCTGTCCTGTTGTCAACTGTCCGCCTCTTCCTCCAGTGTTTCCAGCAGAAAGCTGACCGGCCGGAACCCATCGTTACAGGAAATCATCGCCGACCGTTTATTTTTCATCCAGCCGCTGTAGATATCTTCTCCACCATACGCCAGTGTCATCACGAACGGTGAAATGCTCTCCCAAGCACTATCGCAAAAATCCGGTGGTTTCTGCCAGCCGTCTGCGACAAACACCTGTCCCACCCGCATCATACAGGCGTGTTCTATCGGATTTTCATACTGTGCCATCAAATCTTCATACACCGTCTGCCGCATCACGCTAATCTTTACCTTCTTCATACTTCCTCCTGTCCGTTGGGGCTTTGCCCCAACCCCCAGCAGGGAGCGCTGCCCCTGCACCCCGCAAGCCTTTGAAAAGCTTGCGAAAAACTTTTGTGTTGTTGTCTTTCAAACTCCTGCCGTGCGAAAACTCTATAGGCCCCTCCACTATCTGCACGGCCACCTCACGATAAAACCACAGCGAATTTCGGTAAGGGGAGAAATAGTGAATAATGAATAGTGAATAATGAATAGTGAATAATGAACAGTGAATAACGTTGATGTAGGTCAAGTCAGCGAATTTCGGGAAGGGGAAAAATAGTGAATAATGAATAGTGAATAATGAACAGTGAATAATGTTGATGTAGGTCAAGTCAGCGAATTTCGGGAAGGGGTTTGGGGGAACCCCTTTTTTCGCCAGAAAAGGGGTTCCCCCAAGTGGCTGCCCCTTAGGTCAGGGGTTCCCCCAAGGTGGCTGTCCTGAGGTAATGTTATTCTTCCATCGAAAGGCGTTTCAGGAAACTGCGGGTACGTTCATTAGAGGGATTGTCGATAACATCTTTGGGGGCTCCCTGCTCCACAATAACGCCGCCGTCCATGAAGATAACACGGTCGGAAACCGCTCTGGCAAAGTCGATTTCATGCGTGACCACTACCATGGTCATTTTTTCGGCGGCCAGTTCCTTCATGATACGCAGAATACCGGCGGTGATTTCCGGGTCAAGGGCAGAAGTCGGTTCATCAAAATACAGCATATCCGGATTCATGACCA